>JBIHZY010000044.1:0-11176 GCA_044240185.1 Solirubrobacteraceae bacterium | reverse complement strand
CCACAGTCGCGTCGCGCATATCTTGAGTGATCTGCGACGAATCGACTGGAGTTCGCAGCACGTCACCTTGAATGAATCCGAGCCGCGTTCCGTCGGCGGCGTAGACGGTTGAGGTCGCGCCCTGATCTGCAGGCTTCAGCTCGCTCAGTTTCGGCGCCGATGATGCGATCGACGCGAGGTAGCCAAAGCCGCCAAGAACGCCGATGAATGCTGCCGCGCCGCCGACTGCGAGTAGCGCAAAGATCGCTCGCCCGGCTCCAGCCTGGCTGCGACGACGACGACGTTTTCGGCTGTGTAGAGACACGTGAGTAGTTGTTCGCGGCAGCCTCGCTGGCACCTTCCAAAAGTGCCCGTTTCTACTGCCTAGAGAGAGAATTCTAGCTGGTGAGATGCCTCCCAAGCGCAGCTTCGCTGGCAGGTTCGAGCGACCGCCCGGGGAATATCACGCTAATGATCGCCAATTCGCTGCCAGCCGAGCTGCCGCAGATAATCTCGCTTGACGCGCTCGGCACGCTGATCGAGGTCGTCGATCCGGTCGGCGGACTGGTCGAAGCGCTGGCCAAGCGTGGTGTCAAGGTCACTAGCGAGGAGGCCGCGCAGGGGCTAGGCGCCGAAATGTCGTATTACCGCGCCAACAGCGCCTTCGCTGGTAGCCCGCAGGCACTCGAAGAGCTGCGAGATCGCTCGACTGAGGTTCTGACAGACGCGCTGCCCGAGTCGGCCGCAGTGATCGGATTTGCAGCGATGCGCGAGTCGCTCGGCGAGGCCGTCCGCTTTGCTCCCTTCCCGGAGGTCGTGGCCGTCCTTGACGCTCTGCGCGCCGCCGGCACGAGGCTGGTGATCGTTAGTAACTGGGACATCTCGCTCTACGAGGTGCTCGACGAGATCGGCTTGCGCGAACGCGTCGACGCAGTCGTGATCTCCGCTGAGGAGGGGCTGGCGAAGCCCGATCCGGAGCTGATCCAGCGCGCCGTAAGCCGCGTTGGTGGTGGTCCCAGTTCAACCGTTTGGCACGTTGGTGACGACGCGGCCTCCGATTTGGAGCTGGCACGAGCTGCTGGGGTTCTGCCGGTCTTGGTCGATCGTTACGGCCAACATGGAGACCTGAGCGACACAATTGTGCTCGATTCGCTCGCTGGTCTTCTGCGCTCCGATCGCTAAGGTTGCGGCCGATGTCGACCGCCTACCCCGAGGGGCTGCCCGCGCCGTTCGTTCATCCCGCGCCTCCGCGCTCGCCCGAGCTGCCGGACGGGATCGAGCCAACATCGTTGGCCCCCGATTGGCGAGCTTGGATGGGCTTCGCGGCGCTGTTGGTCGGCTTTGTGGCGACCGCCGTTGGCGCAGTGATCTTGACCCTGATCGGCGGAGCCTTCGACGGCTCTGTGCTCGCCAGCGGCAAGCTCGCCAATCCATCGCCAGCGGTCAACATCCTCGCGACCGTCGTTCAGGGTTTCTGTCTGATTGGCGCGGCCGTGTTCTTTGCGCGGATCGCCGGTCGCCCGCGCCCATGGGATTTTGGTTTGCGCGGTACGCGCTTCTGGCCGGCGGTTGGCTGGGCTCTGGTTACCTGGGGAGCCTTCCTGATTGTCACCTTGGCTTGGGTCAACCTGGTTGGGGCTGACGATGCCAGTGAGAAGCTCCCGAGCGAACTGGGAGCCGACAAGAGCAGCTTGGCACTGGTCTGCGTTGGAATTCTGGTCTGCGTTATTGCGCCGCTGGCGGAGGAGTTTTTCTTCCGCGGCTTTTTCTTTACAGCGCTGCGCTCATGGAAGGGGATCTGGCCGGCGGCACTGGTCACGGGGCTGATCTTCGGTGGCATTCACGCCGGCTCGTCGAATGTCGCCTTTCTCGTTCCGCTCGCATTCTTCGGCTTTTCGCTCTGCTTGCTTTACGCCAAGACGGGCTCGCTCTACCCCTGTATTGGGATTCATGCTGCCAACAACTCGATCGCGTTCTGCTCCTCCCAGGACTGGGGCTGGCAGATGGCGCCGGTGCTCGCCGCCGCGCTCGCGCTTGTCGCGTTGGTCTGCTGGCTAGTGCGGCGGATAGCTGGCCCGACTCCGGCCTGGGCGCTGAGCTGACGTAATCCGGGGGATGGCGGCGTACAATCTGCTGGTGGCCCATCGCAGATTCGCTCTTGGTTCAGCAGTTCTTTCGCTCGCGCTGCTAGCCGCCCCGGCCTTGGCTACCGCGCAGGAGCCGGAGCCGGAGCTCACGGAGCCACCGGTCGTCCAGGTCAAGGCGACAATCAAACTGGGCTTCACCGGCCTAACCAATCGGCAGGTACTCGGAGGCACCAGTTGGACGATCAAGGGGCGCGTAAGCCGCTTCGTCGCCGGGCAGAACGTGACGCTGAAGATTACGCGCCGCGGCCGCAAGCTAATCACGAGGACGCTGCCGATCCAGCAGGACGGCTCGATCGGCCGCTTCACGCTGCCGCTAAAGCTGGTCCAGGGAGGGCTGCTGACAATCCGCGCCAGCCACACTGAGACGGCCGAGATGGCTGCTGCGCAATCGAGCGCGATGCGAGTGCGAGTTGTCTCACGCTCCGCTCGAGCCGGTGATCGTGGCCTCGCTGTCAAGTTTCTCCAGAGCCGGCTGGCAAGACTCGGCTATGTCGTCGGCAAGCGAGGCTTCTACGACGCGCGCACCGCTCGCGCCGTCCTCGCCTTCCGCAAGATCACGCGGATGGAACGCACAGAAGTGGCCACGAGCGAGGTCTTTAGTCGCCTCGCCAATGGCTGGGGTCGCTTCAAGGTCCGCTACAAGGATCACGGTCGCCATATTGAGGTCGACCTAACGCATCAGGTGATTGCGCTGATCAGCCGCGGCAAGGCGGTGCGGATCTATCCGGTTAGCTCCGGCAAGGCCTCAACGCCAACGATCCTTGGCAACTTTTCGGTTTACAGAAAGGAGCCGGGAACCAACAGCCTCGGAATGATCTACTCGAGCTACTTCATCCGCGGCTACGCGTTTCACGGTTTCGTTGACGTGCCGACCTACCCGGCTAGCCACGGTTGCCTCCGAATTCCGCCGCCGGACGCGATCTCGGTCTACAACTGGATCAACATCGGTACGCGCGTCGACACCTACTACAGGTAGCGTCGCTTTCGATGGATGCCCGTGAACGGTTAATCGAGCAGCTGCGCACGCACGCCTTGATCCTCGGCGAGGTGACGTTGACTAGCGGCGCCGTTGCCCAGTACTACGTTGATTCAAAGCGCGCGATCATGCTGCCTGCCGGTTTCGCGGCGCTCGGTGAGCTGGTTGCGGCCAAGGCCGCTGAGCTGGGTGCCACGGCGGTCGGCGGAATGACGATGGGCGCCGACCCTGTGGCCTGCTCGGCGCTCGCCGCAGGAGCTGACGTGAAGCTCTTCTTCGTCCGTAAGGAAGCCAAGCAGCATGGCCTCGCGCGGCGGATTGAAGGACCGCTGCTTGACCCAGGTGAGCGTTGCCTAGTTGTCGAAGACGTTGTTACCAGCGGCGGCTCGACCGTCCGCGCGATCGAAGCGGTCCAGGAGGGCGGCCATGAGGTCGTTGGCGTTGTATCGGTGCTTGATCGCCTAGCCGGAGGCGCCGAAGCGATCGAAGCTGCAGCCAACGCTCCCTACACGGCGCTAAGTACGATCGACGACGTTTACCCGGACCGCACAGACCGCTAGCCGCAGTAGGGAGTGCCCCGACCTGGATTCGAACCAGGGGCCTGCTCCTTAGGAGGGAGCCGCTCTATCCAGCTGAGCTATCGGGGCTAGGCCTCCAGAAGATACGCCGCCGTCACGGCGGTGTGCGCAAAACACCGATCGGTAGTCGCTATGACGCCTGCGCTCGGGCCACCGCTTTGGCCCGCCTGCCACTTCCCGCTCGAGCGCTACTCGTCGTCTTCGTAGAGCGACTCACGAGCGACCTCTTTGCCGCCGCCGTCGTAGCAGGCGATCTCGAGCATGTCGCCACGGAAGTCGTCCGGCGCCAGCAGTGTGAAGCGGTCATCAACCAGCTCGCATTGATCGACGCATAGTCCGGCCAGCTCGGCCGTCGCGATCTTTGCTTCGGCGCCAATCGGGCGCCCCCAGACGAGCGTCATCGCGGCGACCGAATCGGTCTCGCCGCGCCATGAGCCGACTACCTCCTCGCAGAGGTCGATCTTCCAGTCGGGGTTGTCGGCTGCGGTTTGCGCCGTTACGTCGGCAACGGCATTGAGGTCCTCATCGCCATCGTCGTTGCGGATGTGGGCGATGTAGCCAAAAACCTCGAGCCCGTTCGAGGTCGTCGCGACGGCTGGGATGTAGCTGCGGCCATGCCAAGTGCGGTCGGGGAACCAAGCGATCTCGCCGATCTGGCCGAGCTCTTCGACGTCTTCGGGTTCGATCGAAGCGCAGGCTTCGATGAAAACTTGCTGCAGCTTCAGCGCCCAGCGGCCGGAGGGGAGATGTTCATGTGGGGGCTCGGCCGCGAAGCGCGGCACGAGGCGAGGTTCAGGAGCCATCTGCGCAGCTTCGCAGGAGATGCGAAATTTGGTCGCGCGGGCAGCTCACGACGGTTCCACTTCGAGCATCAGCGTGACCGGCCCGTCGTTCACCAGCTCAAGCTCCATTGCGGCGCCAAAGACGCCGCGCTCGGCGCCGAGTTGCTGGCAGAAGCGTTCGTAAAGCGGCTTGGCGAGCTCAGGCGGCGCGGCGCCGGTGAAGCTCGGGCGGTTGCCCTTAGTGGTGTTCGCGTAAAGCGTGAACTGGCTAACGCAAAGCACTTCACGCTCGCCAAGCGCGTCGCTCATCTTGCCCTCGGCGTCGTCGAAGATTCTTAGCGCCCGTAACTTCTCGGCGAGTCGGTCGCAGCATTGCTCGTCGTCGCCCGGCCCAACTCCCAGTAGCACGCAGAGGCCGGCGCCGATCGAGCCGACTGTTTCACCCTCGACACGCACCGAGGCGCTGCTGACCCGCTGGATTAGCGCCCTCATCTGTGGCCAGCCTACAGCCCGCCAGCGAGCGCCACGACGCCTGCGGCGACGACAACAATCGCCGTGCTCCAAGCGATTGCGCCGACGATGATCTTCATCTCGAGGCCGAAGATGTGGCCAACGGCAAGGCCGGTTATGCCGCTCGCCATCCCGGCCTGAATCAGAAAGGCCGAGGGAACCTCGATCACAAAGGTCGAAAGGCCGAGCATCACGCCCGGAGCGATCAGCAGCCGCAGTGCCAGCGCGGTTACGACCGGAGCCGTTAGCTGAGGCGGGAAGATCCGAGTCCCTTCTTGGTCATGTTCGACCATTAGATAAACGCCGACGGCGAAGAAGCCAAGTGGCGCGATCGCGACGGCCGTCACTGTTGCGATATCGCGCGCCCAGTCGGGGCTAAGCCAGCTGGGAGCTATAACTGCCGCGATCAATGCGATCAGCGCCGGGTTGCGCGTGAAGAAGCTCTTCGTTCTGGCTCTTGCGCCTTCGCCGGCGCGCGTCCCGAAGGCGGCGCCGATCGCGAAGCCTCCAATCAGCGCGATCGGTGCTGTCACGGTTGTGTCGTAGGCGACGGCGACGCCGATCGAGTCATTACCAAGCAGCAGCGCGATCAGTGGGATGCCGAGGTAGCCGGTGTTGGCGAGACCGACGGCGATCATTATCGCCCCCGTTCCAGCGCGCGGCAGTTTCAAGAGGCGCGAGCCGATAAACCAAGCCAGTCCAATTACTACAGCTCGCTCGGTCCAACCGAAGATGATCCCGGCCCCGAGCCCCGTCGTTAATTTCAAGTGGCTGACCGTGAAGAAGACGACGAGCGGGATCGCGACGTAAGCGAGGATGTCAAGCACTTTGCGCGAGAGGCTCAGAGCGCCTTCGCCCCAGCGCCGCTCGGAGCCGACTCCGATCAGCAGCGCCAGCAGACTTATTAGCGCGACTGCGATCACTGCGTGCGGCTCTTCACAGCAGTTGTTTACTCATCCAGATGTGCTCGATCCCGGCATCGGGGAACGGCTCGCCGTAAGCCAGATAGCCAGCCTGCTCGTAGAGCGCCGTCGCGTAAGTTTGCGCCGCCAGCCTAATCTGCTCGCCGCCGAGCAACCTCGCCTCTTGGTCTGCGACGCGCAGCATCTCGGCCGCGATTCCTTCGCGGCGACGCTCTTTGGCGACGACCATCCGCCCGAGCTTGACCGTTGTGCCGTCGAGCAGCAGGCGGCATGTGGCGACCACATCGTCGCCGTCGAGCGCGACGAGCTGCGTCGCCTGATCATCGAGCCCGTCGATCTCTTCGGCTAGTGGCACACCCTGCTCTTCGACAAAAACGATTCTCCGCAGCGCCATCGCCTGGTCAACTTGATCCTGGCTTCCAGCAACCGCAACGCTCAGCGTCACTTGGCAACCAGCGCGTAGCGATCGATGTCGGTGTTCAGATCATCGGCGCTGAGGTAGGGGCCGGAGTGAACCAGCTGGCGCTTGCCGGAGCGCGAATAGAAGATCGTCGAGGGAACGCCAGCCAGTTTGTTGTCGCTGAAGAAATCGGCGTCGGGATCGCCGTAGCTGGGATAGCTGACGGGGAACTCAGCGAGCAGCCGCTTTGCCGCTGGAATGTTGTCTTTGAGGTCAACTCCGAGGAAGGCGACCTTGCGCCCGCGGTCGGCCGCCACCTGCTCGAAGACCGGCATCTCCTGGCGGCAAGGCCCACACCATGAGGCCCAGACGTTCACGACAACGGGGTAGCCGCGTAGTGCCTGAAGCCGATCGTCGAGCGCGGCCGGCCCGCCGGGCAGTAGCTGTGCTCCCTGCTTGTGAATCGCCGCTAGCGCTGGAGGCGAACCGCGCAGGCTGCGTTGAGCCTCGATCAGGGTCGGTCCGGCGCCTGTTTTGCCTACTTGGCCTTCGTCGCTGTTAGATGCTTGCCTGAGGCCGATGACAAGAACTGCGGCCAAGACAAAAACGGCGGCACTGATTGCGGCGATTCGCATAACTTCAGGATCGCACAGTGGTGCTGTACAATCAGTCACACACTGCGTCTGTCTCACCTGCGAGGCTTCCAGTGTCCGCTCCGGGCGGTACCCGGGCTGGGGGAAGTGACGCCAGTAACTTGCGCCGCTTCCAACCTCTCGATTGAAACGCCAAGATGGCTGATTGCTAATGGCCGAAGCGGCCGGACCGGTTCCTACCGGCAAAGAGATAGAACGCGCTGAAGCGTTCACGTTAGAAAAGTTCGTCTATCCAGGCGAAGAAGTTGCCGTTGCCCTAGCGCCTGGATCGCCGCGTGCGCGAGCGCTTGGCTACGCGCTCGCCGAGCTTGACTCAGGAGCGAAACTGCCGTCAACGAAGTGGCGACGCTCGTGGTCGCTGCTGCTTGGCTTGGAGCGCGTGCTCAGCGAAGAGGAGCCGCATCTAGCCGACGGCACAGTCCTCAACCCGCATCAGGTAGACGCTCTCTCAGGAACGCTGACGGCGCTGCTGGCAGCGCGGATGAAGGTTGATGATCTCGAGATCGCCGAACCGGTCTTTGACGTTGACGACGGACCGGTCGAAGTAGTTGCTGCTGATGACGAGGAGCTTGCTGCCGAGCTGGCGGCGCTCGACGAGGAGCACGAAGAGGACGAAGACGACGAGGGCGACGAGGTAATCGAGGAGGTCGAGGTTGAGGTTGACCTGATCGAATCCCCCGAGGGAACCGACGAGGACATCGACGCCGAGGCGCTCGATGACCCGAACGCCGACAAGCGCTTCTGGTTCGAGCACGCCACCGGCGCCGGCAAGACGGTCGCCGCGATGGGCTTCGTTGATGCCTCGCGGACCGGCGGAATTCTTATTCTTACCCACCGCCGCAACCTCGTTGACCAGTTCAACGAGGAGATCCGAACGCGCGGTTACGCCGATCGCATTTCGGGCCCGCTGCTCGGCGATGAAGGGATCGATCTCAGCGGCCCAGTGACGGTTGAGACTTACCAGTGGTTCGTGCGCCACGCAGGCAACATCTCAAGCGCCTACACGATCGTGATCTGCGATGAGGCCCACACTGCGCTGGGCGAGAAGACGAGCGCCGCGATCCGCGAATGGACCGGCCCTGTCTTCATCGGTATGACGGCGACCGGCGCGTTGATCGCCCGCCACGTAACCGACCTCTTCCCAACCCAGACATCGCGCTTCGACCTGGCTCAGGCGGCTCGCCGCGGCGTTATCTCGCCGCTCCGCTGCCTGCGTATTCCGCCAGGCCCCGGCGTGCGCACGATTGCCAACGTTCCGCTGCGCAAGGGCGAGGTTGATATCGAGTTCGATCAGGAGATGCTCGCCGAGCTGCTCGATCAAGGGCCCTTCAACATGGCGATCGCCGACCTCTACAAGACGCGCTTCAATGGCGTTCCCGGCGTCGTCTACACGGCCGGAGTTCGCCACGCCTACAACGTTGCCGAGGCCTTCCGCAACCTCAACATCAAGGCCGAGGCCGTCTCCGGTGAGACGCCAAAGCGTGAGCTGGCCGAGATCCTCGCCCGCTACGAGGCCGGTGACATCGACGTGCTGGTTAACGCGCAGCTTCTAGCTGAGGGTTGGAACAGTCCGCGCGCAACAGTCTGCATGCACCTCGCGCCGACAGCTTCAAAGCGGATCTATCAGCAGCGCGTAGGCCGCGTAACGCGTCGCCACCCCGGCAAAGAGGCCGGCGTTGTAGTCGACTTTGTCCATCCGGCAACGCGCCACGATGATCCCGTCGTGACGCTCCACTCACTGCTTGACCGCGATGTCTACCGCGGCGGCGCGATCGTCGTTGGCCCGGTCCGCCGTGGCCGCGGCCGCAGGGTCCGTGTAGAGCGGCGCGTGCTTCCAGTAACGCCCGGCGAGGAACGCCGTCACGAAGTATTTGAGCGCGAGCTTTGGCGCATCGGCGTCGAGAATCTTGACTACGGCGAGCAGCACATGTGGGCCGCCTTGGCCGGCGCGCGCGTCGCGCCGAGCGGCTGGCGCCGGGCCCGCGCGATGTTGCAGTTCGACCGCAGCGGTGAGCTAAAGCGCCGTTTCCTGCTGACCGTCGTTGAACGCAACGATCACGCGCCGCTGAGAATCCGCGCGCTGCAGGAGATCGCCGCGTTGAAGGACCCTGAGGCCTTCGATCTGGCCGTTGACATGATCGAACCTTGGAGTAAGGATCAGCGCCGCGAGGGAGCGAAGGTCTGCTTGCAGGCGCTCGCCGACAAGCGGATCGGTGGCCGCGATCAGGCAACCGGTTGGATCTGGCGCCTAGCCGACTACACGCGCGAACTGCACGAGCAGTACGCGGTTCAACGTTGGCCGGAGACGAAGCGGCTGCTGGGATTGCTGGTCAACTCGTCCGGCGCCGCACACGCACGCAACGCGCGCAAGCTTGTTCAAGCAATCCGCGAACAGGACCGTCGCCTCCAAGTCGCGATCCTGGCCAGCGCCGTTGCTCACACGCCGGAGGCCGAAGAGGTGCTGCGCGGCGCGCGTACGCGCTTGGCCCGCAAGCCTGGCTCCTGCTCGCGTGAGCTGCTGCGCAACTTCCCCAAGGGCAAAGGCCGCCGCAAGCGCAGCCGTCGCCGTCGGCCAGCTGGCGCAAACGCCGCTGGCGGCAACCGCCAGCGCGCGGGTCGCAACGGCGAAGGGCAGGCGAAGGAGCCCAAGCAAGAAGAGAATGGCGTTACCGACGAGAGCGGCAGCGTTGACGGCGACGAAGCTGGCGGCGCTGAGGATCAGGCCGCTTAGTCGACCGCCGCGGTGAGGTGAACCTCACCGGCATTGAGTTCCAGCTCCGAACCATCTAGGAGCCGCACGGTTAGCGCGCCGCTTGCACTTATGCCTGTAGCCGTTCCGCTCTGGGGCACTTCACCTGTGGCCCAGCTGACCTCTTCGCCGAGCAGCGCGTCGCGCCGGCGCCACTGCTCCAGGATCGCTTCAGTCGGGAGCGCCAGGCTCTGCTCGAAAGCGCCCAGTAGTCGCTCGATCAGTTGCCAGCGCTCGTCGCTGCGCAGTCCCAGCGTCGCGGCTCTTCCACGCAGATCGCTTGGCAGCAGCTCCAGATCAAGCGCTGCGTTGAGGCCGATGCCAACGACGGCCCAGTTCTCCTGCGGCCGCGTTTCGCAAAGGATTCCTGCCACCTTTGCCGCCGGCCTTCCGTCGCTGGCGAGCAGAATGTCATTCGGCCACTTGATCTGCGCCGCCGGCCCGCAAGCCTCAGCCACGGCGACGGCTGCGATCAGTGGCAGCAGCTCAGGAGGCTCGCGCAGCAGCAGTGAGATCAGCACCGAGCTCGCTGGCGGAGCCACCCACTCGCGGCCTTGCCGGCCACGCCCGCTGCTCTGGTGGTCGGCGCTGACGAGTGTGCCGTGCGGCGCTCCGGCGGCGGCCAGCTCGCGCGCGCGGTCGTTAGTTGACCCAACCGACTTCAGGTGCAGGTGCGGCGATCCGAGCTGCCTCATCTTGGAGTGATCTGGACCTCATCGTCGATCTCCAGCCCCAGCAGGGCGGCGGCCGAACCGCGGTTCACGGCGACGGCGAGCGAGCGGTAAGCATCCTCGTAAACCAGCAGCGACCCGACCGGCACGTCGATGTAGCTGGTCACATACGGAGCTTCATTACCGTTAACCGAGAGCAGCTGGCCGAGCCGCAGGCCGAAGGTCGCGAGCTCCTCGTGCTCAACGTCGAGCGTGACGTTGCCGAACGCGTCGATCGTTAGCGCATGGGTGATCAGTTGATCCCCTTCGGCTCTCGCCAGCGGCATCTCTAGCACGACCAGCTCGTCGGGATCGAGTGGCGAGCCGCACTCTGAAAGGTGGCCTCCGGCGGCGAGGTGCCCGGCAACCGGCGCGAAGATGTCGCGCCCGTGGAAGGTTGCCGCGGTCGGTTCAAGCCGCTGCGGTGTGCCGGAGATGTCGACAGCCTCAACAATCCCTCCGAAGCGCTGCGCCGCTAGCGAAATCAGCCCGTTGTCGGGCGCGACGAAGATTCGGTCCTCCTCTGCAGTCCGGACGGCGATCCCGCGTCGTTCGCCGCCCACCTGAGGGTCGACGACGGCGAGATGAATTCCGGCTGGGAAGTAAGGCAGTGAGCGGCGCAGGACAAGCGCCCCACTGCGGACGTCGTGGCGCTTGATTCCATGAGTTACGTCGAAGATCCGCGACTGCGGTGAGCGCTCCGCGATCAGCGCGTGGCAGACGCCGACGTATTCATCGGCGTAGCCGTAGTCGGTTAGAAAGGTGACCG
>JBIHZY010000043.1:0-11192 GCA_044240185.1 Solirubrobacteraceae bacterium | reverse complement strand
CAGGTACTCGGCGCCGTCGGTCTCCACGCCGTCTCGTTGACCCGCCGTCGCGCTGAGATTGGCTATTGGACGGCGCCCTGGGCGCGCAGTCAAGGAGTCGCGCAGGCGGCTCTTGAGCTGCTCTCAGAGTGGGCGCTGGGGCCGCTTGGCCTCGAACGGCTGGATCTCTATGTCGAGCCGGAGAACGAGACTTCGCAGCGCGTTGCCGAGCGCGCCGGCTACAAGCGCGGAGCCCTTGTTCGCTCGGGAATTGCGCTACGCGGGCGCCGTTATGACGTGCTGCGCTTCACGCGCCTGCGCTAGCTCGATCCGGCCAGCAATCGAACCAGCGCAACTTATGGCCGATAACTGGTATCTATAGATAGACCAACTAGGAGAAAGCAGGAGGAGAAATGAAGAAATCACTACTTATCGCCGCTGTTACCGCCCTTGCGGTGACCGTGCCAGCCGCCTCGGCATTTGCCTCGCCGGCTGAGTTCCAGCGCTTCGCTGCTGGCGTAGTCGGCAGCGCCGGCACCGACGCCAAGCCGAAGGCTGTAACCCTCAAGATTCGCCCGTACCACGACTACGGCATCAAGGGTGGCCCAACCAACACCGGTGGCCTCAACAGCGGCGCGACGATGGAGGCTCCGTTCTCAACCGTCTTCGCCAATGTCTACACAGACAAGGCGATCAAGTACAACCTTGGTTCGTTCCCTACCTGCAAGCTGCAGACGGTGCTTGACAGCCCGGACTCATGTGTGAAGGCTTCACGCGTCGACATTCCGTCGTCAGCGACCGGCCTTGTTCGCACCAAGGGTGCGCTGCCAGGGATCTACACGCTCGCAACAGTGCTTGAGATCAAGACCTTCGTGTTGAGCAAGGACACACTTGCTCTGCGTGTCGTGACTCCGCTTGTAACTGCGGTCATCGAAGGCAAGGTCGGTAAGGCGACAGGAGCGGCCGCCAAGAAGTACGGCTCGCGTATCCGCTTCACGATTCCTGACGGTCTGATCGCTCCGACCGACGGCCTTGTGTCGCAGCTGGTTGATTTCAACTCCGGAATCAAGGCGGCTTCGTCCAAGGGTAAGCCGCTGGTCGGCCTTGGCAAGTGCCCGAAGAACAAGAAGCTCAACTTCGGCTACAACGGCGAGTTCACGATCAACACGACCAGGAATGCAGATCAGAGAAGCTGGAAGATCATGCAGGTTGGTCCGCGGATCGACAAGACAGTCGCTTGCAAGTAGTCCGCTAGCGCCCTAGGGCGCACGCAACCACTTGCTGCAGTTACGGGGCGGGCCTTATGGTCCGCCCCGTTTCGTTTCCGGCCTCATCCTCTTGCGCCCTGATTGAATTTAATCGTCGCATCAGGGGTGCAATACGTGGTATTTATATTGCAGGGTTCACAAGCGAAACGAACGTAGGGGAGAGAGATGAAAAAGTCACTACTTATCGCCGCTGTTACCGCTCTTGCGGTAACCGTGCCAGCCGCTTCGGCGTTCGCTGCAAATCCGGCTGAATTTCAGCGCTTCAGCGCCGGTGTAGTCGGCAAGGCTGGAACCAAAGCCAAGCCGAAGGCCGTAGCGCTGAAGATTCACCCGTTTCACGAGTACGGAATCAAGGGCGGTGCCACGAATATTGGCAATAAGAACACCGGCGCGACGATGGAAGCTCCCTTCTCAACCGTCTTCGCCAACGTCTATATGGACAAGGCGCTGGTCTTCAACATCAACAGCTTCCCGGCCTGCGACCTGCAGACGGTGCTTGATGATCCGGACAGCTGTGACCCCGATTCGCGCGTCGACATTCCCTCGTCGGCGAGCGGTCTCGTGCGCACCAAGGGCGCTCTTCCAGGGCTCTACTCGCTTTTCACCAAGCTCGAGATCAAGACGTACATCATGAAGGCCCGCACGCCAGGCGGACCGAGGGTCAAGGACACGCTTGCTCTGCGCGTAGTGACTCCGCTGGTGACGGCCGTGATCGAAGGAAAGCTCGGTAACGCAACCGGTTCAGCGAAGAAGCGTTACGGCAAGGTGATGCGCTTCACGATCCCGGATGGGCTGATCGCACCGACCGACGGCCTTGTGTCGCAGCTGGTTGATTTCAATTCCGGAATCAAGGCCGCATACTACAAGGGCAAGCCAGGGATCGGCCTCGGCGCCTGCCCGAAGAACAAGAAGCTCAACTTCGGTTACAACGGCGAGTTCACGATCAACACGACCAAGAATGCAGATCAGAAAAGCTGGAAGATCATGCAGGTTGGTCCGCGGATCGACAAGACGGTTCCCTGCAAGTAGTTCAACGCCGCCGGGCCTGCTCGGCGAAGCGACGATAACGGTGACGGGGCGGGCCAGACGGCCCGCACCGTATCGTTGCGGGTCGATGGCGCGCGTTCTAAAACTCGGTTTGCCGGTCGCGCTCGCGGCGCTTGCGCTGCCTGCTTCCGCCTCGGCCCACGGGATCGGCCAGCGCGCTGACTTACCGATCCCGCTCTGGCTCTTCGCCTGGGCCGCGGCTTTTGTGCTTGTCGCCTCGTTTGTGGCGCTCTCGGTGCTGTGGCCAAAGCCTGTCCTCGCGGACGCGCGCTCGCGGCTTCTGGGGCGGGCGCCTTTAGTTCTGGAGATCCTCGCCGGCGCGCTTGGCATCTTCGCCTTCGCGGTGATCGTCTACGCCGGTCTGGCGGGCAGTCAGACGGCGACGGCCAACATCGCGCCAACGGCGATCTTCGTGCTCGTCTGGGTTGGGATTCCGTTCGCGTCGGTCCTATTCGGCGACGTCTTCGCCGTCCTCAGCCCGTGGCGGGCGGTCGGCCGCGGCGTCGGCTGGGCGGCGGCCCGCGTTGGCGGCGGTCTGCCTGCGCCGATCAACTACCCGGAGCGGCTTGGGCGATGGCCGGCGGCGCTGTTGATTCTGGCCTTCGCTTGGATTGAGCTGGTCTGGAGCGGCCGCGAGGAACCAAGCTCTCTGGCGATTGTCGCTTTGATCTACGCCGCCGTGATGCTGATTGGGATGAGCTGCTTTGGCGCTGAGAAGTGGTGTCGCAATGCCGACGGCTTCGGCGTTGCCTTCAGCCTCTTTGCGTTGCTGTCCCCGCTCGACTGGAAGGATCGCCGCTGCAGTCTGCGCGCCCCTCTCGTCGGTGCTATCGAGATGCCACAGGTCGCGGGCTCGGCCGCTGTCGTCTGTGTGTTGATCGGCACCACTAGCTTCGATGGCTTCTCGCAGGGATCGGCCTGGACTGGAGCGAGCGGGATGGCGCAGCAACTCAGCGATCTCTTTGCTTCGTTTGGCTTTGCCACCGGTACTGCGGTCGAACTCGCCTATACCGTTGGCTTGCTGCTGCTTGTGGGGCTGATAAGCGGGCTCTACCGGCTCGCCGTCGTCGGAATGAACCGCACCGGCTCCGGCAAGCCTCCGACGGCGGAGCTGGGTCGTAGCTTTGCCCACACGTTGATCCCAATCGCGCTCGCCTACGTCGTCGCGCATTACTTCTCGCTCTTCGTCTTCCAGGGGCAGGCGAGCTTCTTTCTGATCTCCGACCCGCTCGGTGATGGCTCTGACATCTTCGGAACCTCACAGGTGGCGATCAACTACTCGGTCCTGAGCGCAAACGCGATCTGGTACACGCAGGTGGCGGCGCTTGTCCTTGGCCACGTTGCGGCGCTGGTGCTGGCACATGACAAGGCACTTGCCACATGGTCCAACCCACGCGTCGCAATCCGCTCGCAGTACTGGATGCTGCTTGTGATGGTCGCCTTCACCTGCCTTGGGCTGTGGTTCCTATCGGCGGCCGCCTCGTGACTTTCACGCTCGCCCACGTCGGTCACTGGTACCACGCGCTTTTCTACCTCGCGCCGATTCTCTTGATTGGGCTCGGGCTTTGGTGGAGCAGCCGGCGCGACGCTGGGGGAGAGCGCAAGGACGGCGATGATTCTGGGCAGGAGCGCAGGTGAGCGCTAGATAGCGCTCCTTTGTGCGGCAGCTTCGCGCCGCAGCACGCGGACGTCGTGGGCAATTCCCTCTGGCGTCAGTTCGCTCAAGGGGAAGCCGATCCGTTGGTGCCCGTCGGCGTCAAGTAGGACGACGGTCGCGGTGTGCTCGCGGCCAGCCTCTTGCGGTGCGATGCCAAATTGGCGCCAGACCGGCTGCAGCGTCTGCTCGCTACCGAGCAGGAAGTTCATCCGGCCGCCGAGGCGCTGAGCGGCGAGAAAGCGCTTGGCGCTGGCTGCTGTGTCGTTGGCGGGATCGACGCTTATCGCGACAACCGGAACGTCGCTGCCGAGCCGGTCCAGCGCGCCACGGATCTGCTGCGCAATCGTCGGACACTCGTTCTGGCAGGTCGTGTACATAAACGCGACGATCACCGGCTGGCCGCGCAGGGCGGAGGCCTTGATCAACTCGCCGTCTTGGTCCCGCAGGGCAAATCGAGCTGGGGGAGACTCGGGCCGAAGAGCGCCGGCAAAGCGGGTCGCAGGTAGTTGCGAGCTGCCAGCGTTTGGGTCGCTTACCAGCAAGAAGGCGAGGATCGCGAGCAGCACGATCGTGGCGCCAGCCATCAGTGTCAGCCGTAGGCGAGGGTTCATCGACCCTCAAGGGTACGCGGCAGCCGCCGTTGCAGGCCCCGCACCCTCGGTCGCTGCGGCGCTATCCTTTCTGAAGTGAACCCAACTCCAACATTCGCGGCGGTGAACCAATGAGCCAGTCACAGTCAGGTAGTGAACTGCTGCGCCACGTCAAGGAGCAGATCACAGAGGTTGACCCATCGGAAGTGGTCCAGCTACTCGGAGAGGGCGTTGTCGTAATTGACACCCGCGAAACTGAGGAGCTAACCGCTGGGATCCTGCCCGGCGCGGTCCACATTCCGCGCAGCTTCCTTGAGATGCGCATTGAGGGCGTCGTGCCGGACCGCTCACAGCGCGTGATTCTCTATTGCTCTGCCGGTATTCGTTCCGCTCTCGGTGCTCGCACGCTGATCGATGAGATGGGCTACGAGGAAGTCGAATCGATGGCCGGTGGCTTCACGCTCTGGAAGGACCGTGGCTACGAGGTCGAGGTCCCACGCAGCTTCAGCGCCGAGCAGCGCGAGCGCTACAGCCGGCACCTCCTGGTTCCCGAAGTCGGCGTAGATGGGCAGCAGAAGCTGCTTGACGCGCGCGTACTTCTGCTTGGCGCCGGCGGCCTCGGCTCGCCGACCGCTCTCTACCTAGCTGCCGCGGGCGTCGGCACTCTCGGAATTGTCGATGACGACGTCGTCGACCTCTCCAACCTCCAGCGCCAAGTAATCCACACGACCGACCGGATCGGCACGCCGAAGGTTGATTCGGCTGCCGCGACGATTAAGGCGCTGAACCCTGACGTCAACGTCGTTGGCTACCCGACGCGGCTCGATTCGACGAACATCATTGAGATCATCGAAGGCTGGGACATCATCGTCGACGGCGTCGATAACTTCCCGACCCGCTACTTGCTCAACGATGCCAGCGTCCGGCTCGGTATCCCAGTTGTTTCAGCGGCGATCCTCGGCTTCGAAGGCCAGCTGAGCGTCTTCGCTCCCGGCCACGGCCCTTGCTACCGCTGCCTCTTCCGTCAGCCACCACCGGCCGACATGGCGCCATCCTGCGGCGCCAACGGTGTGATCGGCGTTCTGCCGGGAACGATGGGGCTACTGCAGGCGACCGAAGTGATCAAGCTGATCGTTGGCGCCGGTGATCCACTAATCGGGCGGCTGCTGATGTATGACGCGCTAGCTGCCAGCTTCACCGAGCTGAAGGTCCGCCAGGATCCCGAATGCCCGATCTGCTCACGTGATCCAGAAGATATTGGCGACGACGAGCTCGGAGTCTTCCCTGACTACGAAGCGTTCTGCGCCGCCTCTGGGTAGGCTGCCTGCCAATGGCGACAATTCGAATCCCCCCAGTGCTGCGCCCTTCGGTCGGCGGCGAGCGCGAAGTTGAGGCCGACGGCGCAACCGTTGGCGACGTGCTCTCGAACCTCGTTGAGGCCCATCCGGCCACGCGCGACCAACTCTTTGGCGAGGACGGCGACCTAAACCGTTACGTCAACGTCTACCTCAATGACGAGGACGTGCGCGTGCTTGACGGCCTGGCGACGGTCGTAACAGAGGCTGATTCGCTAGTGATCCTGCCGGCAATGGCAGGCGGCGCCCGCACTTCGCTTCACCGCTGATTACCGGCTATCCTTTATGAAGTATGGCTGTCCCCCCGATTGAACGTCGGCCCTGCGCCGGCCGCTACACCGATCTAGTCGACTCGATCGGCAACACGCCGCTGATCGAGCTCAAGCGCCTCTCGCCGAAGCCTGGCGTACGGATCTGGGCCAAGCTGGAGTCGATGAACCCGACCGGCTCAATCAAGGATCGCGTAGCCAAGGCGCTGATCGAAAACGCCGAGGAGAACGGGCTGATCTCGCCGGGTCAGACGATCCTTGAACCGACCTCTGGCAACACGGGAATTTCGCTGGCGATGATCTGCGCTCGCAAGGGCTACCCGCTCAAAGTTGTGATGCCCGACAACGTCACGCCGGAGCGCACGCAGCTTTTGAAGATGTACGGCGCCGAGATCGTCTACTCACCCGGCGACCAGGGTTCGAACGGCGCCGTCGCGATGGCGCTCGAGATGGCCGCCGAGAACGCCGATTACTACATGCCTTATCAGTACGGCAACGAGGCCAATCCACGAGCCCACTACGAAGGCACGGCGGTTGAGATCCTCGAAGAGCTCGACGGCAACGTCGATGCCTTCGTCGCAGGTCTCGGCACCGGCGGCACCTTGATGGGTGTCGCGCGGCGCTTTAAAGAGGAGCTCGGTGACCGCGTCACGATCGTCGCCGCCGAGCCGATGCAGGGCGAGCCGGTCCAGGGTCTGCGATCACTCGACGACGGCTTTATTCCGCCGATCATCGACATCTCGCTGCTCGACCGCAAAATCTTTGTGACCAATCGCGATGCTGTTGTGTGGACGCGGCGCTTGCTCGACGAAGAGGGTCTCTTCGCCGGTGTTTCATCGGGCGCGATTGCCCGCGTTGCGGTTCGTATCGCGAGTGAGATGGACGAGGGCAATGTCGTCTTCATTGTCTGTGACGACGGTTGGAAGTACCTCTCCAGCGGTCTCTACACGCTGCCGGTCGACGAGGTCGAAAACCTCGAATCGACCGTCTGGTGGTAACTAGCTTCACTTTTCACGCGGCGACCCCGTAGACTTAAAAGATGCCAAGCATTGGACCTATGGAACTGATCATCGTCCTGGTGATCGCGCTCGTTGTTCTCGGGCCGAAGAAGCTGCCTGAGGTTGGCCGCTCAGTCGGTAAGGGGATGCGCGAATTCAAGGACTCGATCTCTGGCGAGAACAAGGCAGACGTTGCCGCCGCTGAGATCGACGAGAAGCCAGTCATCAAAGCCGACTGATCAACGCCCTGCACGCTTAAGCTCGCTACGCTCGGGCAACAATGATCATCGCTTCCGCGCTGCTTGAGCAAGTTGTCGCACACGCTCGCTTAGAAGCCCCGAACGAGTGCTGCGGTTTGGTCGCGCTCGAGGATGGCCGCGCGGTAGCCGTCCACGAGCTTGAGAATCTCGCCGCCAGTCCGCTCCGTTTCGAGGTCGATGGCTCGAAGCTGGCGCCGCTGCTGTTCGAGATTGAAGAAGCCGACCGGCAGGCCGCGATCTACCACTCGCACACTCACTCTGAGCCGTATCCGTCGCAGACCGATGTCAACTTTGCGCGCTGGTGGCCGGGCTGCGAGTGGCTGATCATCGGCCTCGAGAACGACGCCGAGCCGGCCGTGCGCTCTTTCCTGATCGGTGATGGCGGAGTGATCGAAGAGGTCACTGTCGAGATCGATGGCTGAGAAAGCCGATTCAGCGCGCGCTGAGATGCGCGAGCGCGCGAGCAAGATCGATCCGCTCTACACCGAAGGCGAGCTGGTGACCGTTGCCAGCGGGCGAAATCAGAGCGAGGCGGAGCTGATCGCCAACCTGCTGCTGGAAGAGGGAATCCCGAGCGTCACGAAGCGCTCTAGAGGCTTTGACGTTCCCGACATGTTGGCCGCTGGCAGGCGTGACCTGCTCGTCGCAGAGTCCGCCGTACCGGCCGCGCGCGAGATTCTGCTGCAGTCCGAAATCGCCGATCAGGGCGAGCCTTACCAGCCTTCAGCGCCGAAGCTGCTCGCGGGCCTTCTGGCGGCCGTCAGCTTAGTCGCGGTGGTTGTTGCTGTCGGCACGCTGCTCGCGTCTTAGAAGGCGCCTAAACGCCTGCTAGACGGGCAAGGTGGGCGCGCCAGACGCCTTCAGTATCGCCAAGCGTGCGGCCGGGGAAGTTGCGGGCGATTAGCTCGCGCTGATCGCCTGGTGGCTCGGTCGCAAGACGAATCGCAGCCTGCTCACCAGATTCGCTGGCAACAAGATCAAAGACTGTGCCGCCGAGCAGCTGTGCGTCGCGCAGCCTTGGCGGGAAGCTTGGCTGAGCACTTTCCCGCAGTCGGTTGGCGATCGCGGGCCGTGCGTGCGCGGTCTGGCCCGAGAACCACTGCCCGGCGCCGGCGGCCAGCCAAGCCCAGTTCGCTGCTTGGAGCCAGGACCGCGGAGTGAATGGGGGAGGAAGACCCGGGTTGCTGAGGCCGGCAACGAGCTGGCCGTAGAGCGCGGCTGGCGCCAACATCAGCATTTCGAGCGATCCGGGGACGCTCGAGGCTCGCGCGCTCAGCAGCCGCGGTGCGAGCACGTGGATTTCGTCGCTCGAGTACCAGCCCGCCACGTAGCGCCGGCTAGCAGGCGCGGTCAGCGCCCGCAGCACGGCGGAAACCGGTTGCGCTAGAGCCATCTGGGTGGGGTTGGAGTGGATCACGACCGTGAGCCCTTGCGGGACGATCGCGAAGACCCCGCTCAGTTGCTCGCGGATGCCCTCCAGCAGTTCGAGCACTGCGTCGGCGTCATCACCGTCGACGTCGGCGTGGCGTGCGGCAAAGTTAGGTGATTGGGTCTCGATCCAAGCCATCAGCAGTAAGCGCGCCGAGCTGCGGCGCCGCTGCCCCCGACTCTATGGCGTCGCCCGGTCTAAGCGAGCGACGCGAGGCTACGGCCAGAGACGATCGATTCGATCTCGTCCTGCACACGGCCAAACTCGCTATCGGAAAGAACCGCGGTCCCTTCGAACGGAAGCTCGCGCGTGATCTCTAGCCAATCACGACTGAAGTTGTGCTCGGGCCGGACGCGGATCGTAACCGGCCGTGGAATGCGATGGGTGCGCAGCAGCGTTACATGAAGCGGCGTGCCACGACGCCAGCCGAGACGCTTCTGCGCGTAGTCGGTCGTCCAGATGTAAAACGGCGAGAGCCCGCTGATAGCGCGCTGGTTAGTAACCGTGTACTGGCCGGCTACCTCGGCCCAGGCGCGGACGCGGACGCGGTCCGGCTGCTCGATGCCGCCAGGCTGAGTCAGCGCGCTGATCGCCGGGTCGCCGTCGGGCCAGACGCCTTCCTCGAGCGCGCGGCGCAGCTCAGGAACGTGGGCGCCGCGGACTACGTCGTTGCGGGCGTGCTCAAAGGTCGGGAAGAGGAAGAAGCGATCGTGCTCGAGTGAGGCTGATTCGTTCTCGTCGTCGGTGCGGAAGATCAGCAGCTGCTCACCTTCCGACAGTGCTCGGACGGTTACGGCCCACTCTTTGATTGCGATTGGCATCTTCTGATTGAGAGCGAAAACTTCAGTGTTTACGGCGTAATTGCCCTAAAACAGCTGATTTCGCTAACGCAAGTGTCGCAAATTACAGCCAAAAGCGCAAATTTCCCTGCTAATCAGGGGGTTTTGGCGGGTCGGCCGAAACTACCGACCGGAGTAAACCCCGTGTTAACAGGGTATTTAGAGATCAGCTAGGGCGACTGCTTGATCGCACATAGCAGTTGTGTGCGCTATCACACACAGCCGCCGCTGGTCGGCGGCCGCCGCGGCGTAACGAGTTGAGCGTTGCTCTGGCGGCTGCCTGCTAGACGTGGAGCTGCTGCCGGCTGGCCAGCCGGTCAGCCTGCGTTCGTGGTCCTAAAGCAGCCGATCAGGCCGCTGACGAGAGCTCAATCTCCTCGGTCACTGCGAGGTGCTGGTGTGACGGGCAGTAGCCGTTGGCGTTGCTCGGGAGGCGGCGGCAGGAGCTGCCGCGGCGCGTCGTTGCGCGGCACTGGAGGCGGTTGCCGAAGACGTCGCGGCCAGTCGTCGTCAGCTGGGCGATTGCCCCGTCGGCAGCGGCGATGTAGTCACGCACGACGGCCCAGACGCGAGCTTGGGACTGAATTGGGAAGTGAACGCGGATCTCGCGGAAGAGGCTGCGTGCCGGTGCGGCGAAGTAGTGCCGGTCGGTGGCGAGTCGTTCGATTGCCTGCTCGCTTGCGTGCAGAACAGCCTCGTGACCTTCACGTCCTGTGACGATCTCTGATGACAGTTCGCGGTATATGCCTCTGCTCACTTGATACATATAGATTTCCAGCTCCTGGTTCGGGTTGGGTTGCGATCCTTCGCATTGACCCCCGCCTCTACGCAATTGCTAAACGCAGAAGACGAGTATTCGACCTCCATGTGAAGGTTGAAACACCCGCTCTATGTAGTTCGTGTTAAGGCGACGAACTGCGGTGGCGCTACTGCCAGTGCTCGAAAGCGGAAAATTCGTCGGTAATCACTGCGTGCATCGAGTCAAGATCGGGGTTTAAGGCGGGGAAATCGCTGCGCCAGTGGGCGCCGCGGCTCTCCTCTCGAGCCAGCGCGCAGCGCGCGACCAACGACGCCAGCGGATAAGCATCATCGAGCAGCAGTTCAAGGCCTTCGCGGTTCCGAATCAGGCCCGCGTTACGCCACATCGCCTCGCGCGTCTGCAGCGAGGGCAACTGCAGCGGAATTGGCGCAGGCGGCTGACCGCCGCTGCTGACCGGCTCTTCGAGTGCGGCTCGTGCAGCGCGGGCGCCGAAGACGATGCACTCCGAGAGTGAATTGGAGGCCAGGCGGTTGGCGCCATGGAGCCCGCTGCAGGCGCTCTCGCCGATCACGTAGAGCCCTCCGACATTCGTTGCCCCGACTAGGTCGGTGACGACGCCACCCATCAGGTAATGGGCGGCGGGGGCAACCGGGATCGGCTCGCTGCGCGGGTCGATCCCTGCCTTGCGCAACGTCTCCTCGATGTTCGGGAAGCGGCCAGCGTCGACCGAGCGCATGTCCA
>JBIHZY010000042.1:0-11193 GCA_044240185.1 Solirubrobacteraceae bacterium | reverse complement strand
GTCCCGCCGCGCGAGGCCTTCCTCGGCGAGGCCGAAGTGATCCCGCTCGATCACGCGATCGGCCGCATCTCCTGCGAGTCGATTGCTGGCTATCCGCCGGGCATTCCTGCGCTGCTGCCAGGTGAGCAAGTCAGCGCCGACGTAATCGAGCACCTACGAGCAACTGCCGCCGCTGGCTCGCGTTTGCACGGTGCCAGCGACCCGACGCTGACAACTATTGCTGTATTGCGCGAAGAGCGCCCAGCCTGATTCCCTAGGCTCTCTCTATGGATCAGGCGACCCGGCGCGAGCTAGACCACCTTGTGGCTGTCGCACTGGCCGAAGATGTCGGCGATGGCGATCGAACGGCACTAGCGACGGTGCCTGCTGGCAGCACGGCGGCAGCGGTCGTGACGCAGAAGGCTCCCGGAGTGATCTTTGGGATCGAAGCCGCCAAGGCAGCCTTCAGCGCGCTCGATCCAGCGGCTCAGTTCACGGAGCTCAGTGAAGAGGGGCTATGGCGCGAGCATGGGCCGGTACTAGGCGTCCGCGGCGATGCCCGAGCTCTGATCAGTGGTGAGCGCAGCGCGCTCAACTTGCTCGCCCACCTGAGCGGCGTCGCGACAGCCACCGCGCGCTACGTGCAAGCCGTCGAGGGAACGGGCGCACAGATTCTTGACACGCGCAAGACGACGCCAGGGATGCGGCTGCTGGAGAAGGCGGCAGTCGTCGCCGGAGGAGGCAAGAACCATCGCATCGGCCTATGGGATGCCTATCTGATCAAGGAGAACCACATCGAGATGGCGGGCGGTATCGCTGCCGCTGTTGCCGGCGCGCGGGCCGCCGATGCGGAGCTGCCGCTGGAGGTCGAGTGCTGCAACCTCGATCAGGTCGACGAGGCGATTGCGGCCGGGGCCGAACGGCTGCTGCTCGACAACATGACCCCGACCCAGTTAAGCGATGTCGTCGCTCACGTAAGCGGGCGCGCTGAGCTCGAGGCCAGCGGTGGCGTAACGCTGACGAGCGTTGCTGAGGTTGCCGCCAGCGGCGTACAATTCATATCGGTGGGCGCGATCACTCATTCAGTAGCTGCTTTAGATCTATCTCTGATCGTTGAGGTCGAGCGATGAGCTCATTCGACCTACCGATGGCGCCCGAGCCGGCTCCAGATCGCGTCGCGATTGCCGAGCTGCACGCCGAGGTTCGCGAACTGGCGAAGGCGCGCGATGCCGTGATCCTCGCCCACAACTACCAAGTCCCTGAGGTTCAGGATGTAGCCGATTACGTTGGCGATTCACTCGGTCTCTCGCAGCAGGCGGCCAAGGTTGAAAACTCGGTGATCGCTTTCTGTGGCGTCCACTTCATGGCCGAAACGGCCTCGATTCTTGCACCCGAGAAGACCGTCCTGCTGCCCGACCTCGACGCTGGCTGTTCGCTCGCCGATTCAATCACGGCGCCGCAGCTTGAGCAGTGGCAGCAGCGTTACCCAGAGGCGATCACCGTGATGTACGTCAATACGACGGCCGCGATCAAGGCTTTGACCGATTACTGCTGCACTTCGTCAAACGCCGTTGCCGTCGTCAACCACATAATCGCCGAGCATGGCCCCGATGTTGAGATCTGCTTTGGCCCCGACATGTTCCTCGGCGCCTACGTTCAAAAGATCACCGGCCATCATCCGATGCACATCTGGGACGGTGAATGCCACGTCCACGCTGGGATTCGCCCTGACGACATCACGCGCGTGCGCGGCGAGCACCCTGGCGCCGACTTCTTAATCCACCCGGAGTGCGGCTGCGTTACTTCGATAATGGAATACGTCGCCGCCGGTGACGTCGGCGCCGAAGGCGTGCAGATGCTCTCGACCGGCGGGATGATCGGTTACGCCGAAAAGGCCAAGGCCGAGGGCTCCAAGCGCGACGTGATCGTCGCGACCGAGGTCGGGATGCTCTATCCGCTCCAGCAGGCCGCGCCCGACGTCAACTTCATCCCCGCCAACGCTGAGGCGAGCTGCCGCTACATGAAGATGATTACGTTGGAGAAGCTGCGCGACACGCTGCGCGACGGCAGCGGCGAGGTCAAGGTTGAGCCGGGAATAGCCGAGCTAGCGAGAGTGCCGATCGAGCGGATGGTCTCGATCAATCCTTAACAACGCGGGTTGAGTGCGGGGAAGCCGGCGCGCGCTTCAGTCGTCGCGCCACTTGTTGTTCTTAGGCTGCTGGTTTGATCTGTCTCTGCCGCCGGGCTCACGGCTAAACGGCTTGCTCGGCGCGCTGAACTGCTCGTCGCTGCTGCCGCTGCTGTCCCGCTGGTCAGGCTTATTCGTGCGGCCGCCACCGTTTCCGCCGCCTCGAGTGCCGTCGCCTCGAGTGCCGCCACCGCGAGTGCCGCCACCGCGAGTGCCGCCACCACCGGAGTCGTCAGGCTCGCCCCACGTCGGGGTGGGGGTCACAGTGAGACTGGGTTGGTTGCTGACTCCGCGGCCTCCGTTGCCCGACTCTGAGTTTCCGCCTCGGCCTCGGCCACGGCCTCCAGGCTGCCTGATGCTTGGCTGCGGCGCGAACAGCGCACTGAACTCTTGCCCGTAGCGCTGCCCGGCGGGCGCTTCGAGCGCCCCGACATCATCGGCCATTTGGTCACCATCAGTTGGTGCGCCGGGGACTGTCCCAAACTCATTTGGCGACTCTCCGCGGCGATCGCGCCCACCCTGCCCGGGGTCGTTGCCTCCTGGTCCAAAGCCCTGAATCAGTGCCGGAGGACCGCTGCTGGCGATCCCGTTGACGCCCGCAGCGCTTGCGCCAACAATTGCCGCGGCAGGTTCGGACTTCCTGCCCTGCTCGACGACCTGGCTGACCTTCGGCGCTGCCGTTGCGACCGCTGCGACCGAGACGACAATCGCGCTTGCCTTCATCGCACTGCTTGCCAGCGCATTGCCTCCACCATCTGCGAGTACTTCGGCGATCCGGTGGCTGAGGTCGGGCGAGGGACCGCGCTGTGCGTCGGCGAGCCAGAGCGCGAGCGGCAGTGGAGTGAGTGCTGTCACCGCGGTGCGGACCTGCACGCGCGCGCGGCGAACGAGCTGACGAACGCCAGCGTCGCTGACGCCAAGGTCGGCGGCAACGTCGGCGTGGGCGCGGCCTTCGACGGCAACTGCGAGTAGAGCGGCGCGCTGGCGCTCAGGCAGTTCGGCGATCACGTTCAGTGCGCTACGCACCTCTTCGTTCTGTTCGAGGATTGCGTGCGGGCTCAGCGCTCCGTCGGTCGCTTCGATTAGTTCAAGATCTCCAGATTCAGATCGGTTCATTGCGTTCAGGGCTCCGTTGTGGACAATTCGGTAGAGCCAAGGCCGCAGATCGCGGACCTCGGTTCCCGTAGTCAGCGCCGACCAGGCACTTAAGAACGCGGCTTGGACTACCTCTTCGGCCCGTGCCTCACCTAGAAAACGCTGGGCATAGCGAGTGAGCGCTTTGCTGTAACGCTCAACGATCGCCTCGAAGGCGCGCTCGTGGCCGGAGCCAGCGAGCGACGCCAGCCGCTCGTCGGACTGCGTTCCAAGTAGGGATACGGAAATGTGAGGGGTCACCGGTGCTCCTGAACTTCAGACAACGGTACTCCCAATTTGTGACGCTGGCGCCGGATAACTAGAAAAAAACCTAGGAAAACTCGCCCATTTCGTGCGGTCCGACGCAGGCAATCGAGAGTTCTTCAGGGTTTACGCGCCGTGCGGCCTCAGCCACTTGGTCGTAGGTAACGGCATCGATTGCGGCGATTGCGTCATCCGGGTCGAAGCTTTCGCGGTGGACGATCGCTCTGCCAGCGGCGTAACCGGCGACCGAGTTGGTGCTCTCGAACGACAACACGCGGCGACCGGCGACGTAGGCTCGCGCCCGTTCGACCTCTTCTTCGGTCGGTCCGTCGGCGGCAAGCTCGCCAACGATCTCCTTCATCCGCGTAAAAGCCTCGACCGTTTTCGCCGACTCCAGCCCGGCGCCCAAGACCAGCGCGCTGTAGTCGCTGGCGATGTGGGCCATCGCAAAGACCGAGTAGGCGAGCCCGCGCTGCTCACGGATCTCGTCGAACAGGCGCGAGCCCATCGAACCGCCGAGCAGCGTTGAGTAGATCCCAAAGGCGACGCGTTGGCTGGAGTCGCTGGGATCGAGCTTGGGCTGGTAAAGCATTCGCAGGTGCGACTGGTTGCTGTCGCGCTCTTCGACCAGCGTGACCGGCTTGAAGGCAGCAGGCCCCTCTGACTCTGGCGCATCGGGAAGCGAAGGGAAACGGCCGAAATACTCATCAACTGCGCCGTTTGCTGGCACGTGCTCCAAGTTGCCGACGATGAAGGCGCCGCCACGCTGCCCTGACCAGCGGCGCTCGCGGAAGGCGACGATCGCCTCGCGCGAGAAGCTCTCAATGTGCTGCTCGGGGCCGAGCACGGTGCGGCCGAGTGGGTGGTCGCCGAATCCTGCCCGTTCGATTAGGTCGCCGGCAACCGATGCCGGTTCGTCCTTGTAGCGCTGAATCTCTTGGATCACGACGCCGCGCTCCTTGTCGAGCTCTTCGGCGTCGAGCTTCGGGCGGCCGACAAAATCGGTCAGCAGGTCGATCGCTTCGACCGCCGATTCGGCGCGCACCGTGATGTGGAAAGCGACGAGGTCGTGGCTGGTGTAGGCGTTGAGTGAGCCACCCATCCGTTCTGCCGTCTCATTGACCTTGCGGTAGTCGTCGTAGATCTGACCACCTTTGAAGACGAGATGCTCAAGGAAGTGAGCCATCCCGTTCTCCTCGGCGCTCTCGGTGCGGGCACCGGCGTCGAAGGCAACAAGGATCGTTGTGGCGCGCGTTCCGGGGATCCCGATGCGATGGATCGGCAGTCCGTTGGCGGCTGTGCTGGTAGTGATTTTGGCCATTGGGTGAAGATAGCGGCGCTGGGCAGGGCGTTGGGCGCCAAATCGGCTGCAATCAGTGCTGCATTGCGCTTAGTGGGAAGGAATAGGTGGGGCCGGTGGCTAATGTCGAACTGATGGCCGCTACCGAGAAAGAACTGCGCCTGCGCGATTCGCAGGTTGCTCAGCGCAAGGACGCCGCTGCCGCGTCGGGACGGCCGGGCGATCCCGCCAACGCGATCGAGTGCCGCGGCGTAACTAAGCGCTACGACACCAGCAAGGCCGGTCTCAGCGGAACAACCTTCGCAATTCGTCGCGGTGAATTCGTCTTCCTAGTTGGGCCGACCGGTTCCGGCAAGTCAACGCTGATGCGCCTGCTGATCAAGGAGCTCGAGCCGGATGAGGGTCGCATTCTCGTCGCCGGCCGCGACCTTGGAGAGCTCAGCCACAAGCAGCTTCCGTTCTACCGCCGCAACCTCGGCGTGGTCTTCCAGGACTTCAAGCTTCTTCCCGACCGCACTGTTTATGAGAACGTCGCATACGCGCTTCAAGTAACCGGCAGCTCACGCGCCGACATCCGCGAGAAGGTCCCGGACATCCTTCGCCTAACCGGCCTTGCGACGAAGCTCCATCACTACCCCGACCAGCTTTCCGGCGGCGAACAGCAGCGCGTCAGTATCGCCCGCGCCTTCGTCAATGCGCCGCCGCTCTTGCTGGCCGACGAGCCGACCGGCAACCTCGACCCCGAGACCTCGATCGGCATCATGCAGCTGCTCTACCGCATCAACCGCACCGGCACGACGGTGCTCGTCGCAACTCACGACTCGGCGATGGTCGACCGCATGCGCCGCCGCGTGCTTGAGCTCGCCGACGGTGTTGTGGTCCGCGATGAGCTCGACGGCCAGTACGCGCCAACAGATATGACGACGGCTGAGTTCGGCGCCTTGCTGCGCGAGCCTTCACCTGAGCCCCAGCGCGTGGCGAAGAAGCGCGAGCCGGGCGATGACTTCGACGAGGCGTTTAGGGACTAATGCGGCTCGGATTCTTTACCCGCGAGGCATTCACCTCGATCTCACGCAATGCCGTGCCGAGTTTCGCTGCGCTGGCTTCGGTGCTGGTCACGCTGCTCGTTCTCGGCGTCTTTATCCCGATCGTCCAGGCGACGACCGGGGCGGCCAACGACGTCCGCGGTCAAGTAATCGTCAACGTCTACATGAAGAGCGACGCGACGGCGGCCGACGCCCAGCGCGTGCGCACGCAGCTGATGTCGCTGGACGGGGTCAAATCGGTCCAGTACGTCAGCAAGGACACGGCCTACGCCCAGGAACGGCGAAAGAACCCAGATGCCTATGACTTGCTGGGCTCAAACCCACTGCCTGACACGCTGCGTGTGACGCCGAAGAATCCCGATAACGCACTCGCGCTTGTCAGCGCAATCGCGCCGCAGACCCCGGGTGGGGGGCGGACGACGATCGACCCTCTGATCGATTCGGTCGGCTCGTCAAAGGACAACACCGACAAGATTTTGACCGCAACGCGCGTCGTCAAGCTGACGACCGGACTACTCGCCGCGCTGCTGATCGTCGCCTCGATCCTGCTGATCTCAAACACGATTCGCCTCTCGGTCTTCTCGCGCCGCCGCGAGATCCAGGTGATGAAGTTGGTCGGCGCGACCGACGGCTTCATTCGTTGGCCGTTCGTGCTCGAGGCCGTGATCCTCGGAGCGCTCGGCGCGCTGCTGGCAATTCTGCTGCTTGGCGTAATGAAGGTTGCGCTCGTTGATCCGCTGGTCAACGACTTCGCGCTGCTTTCAGCTCCGAGCACAGTCGGCTTTGGCGTTCTCGTTGCGATCCTGCTCGCTGCCGGTATTGGCGTCAGCGCGCTCGGCTCGGCAATCTCGATGCGCCGTTTCCTGCAGGTCTAGGAACGTTCACCGCGAAGCTCCCGCGGCCACGGCCCTACCCTCTCTTGAGGCGCCTAGTGTCGCGCCCTTCCAAGATCAATGTCCTCACGCCGCGTAGCCATATCTCTGCTGGTAGCCGTCCTCGCCCTTGGCGCGGCCGCTGCCGTGATCCTCGCGCTGATAGTCGGTGTTTGGATCGGTGGCAGGCACGGCGACCTCGTCCCGGAACCGCTGCGCGGCGCGCTGGTCGGCAGTAATGATCAGATCGTCGTCAACGAGGCGCTCGATCAGATCAATGACAGCTACTACCGCAAGTTGCCGCCTGGTCAGCTCGCGGATACTGCTATTGCCGGTGCCGTCAAGAAACTAAATGACCGCTTCTCGACCTATTTCACGCCGGCTCAGTACAAGAAGTTCGAGCAGGCGCAGGCCAGCAGTTTCAACGGGATCGGCGTGATCGTTGACCGCAGCAAGCGTGGGCTGGTTATTCGTTCGGTCTACAAAGACTCGCCGGCGAGAGAGGCCGGCATCAAGGTCGGCGACAAGATCGTCGAAGCGAACGGGCGCTCGTTGAAGGGGCTAACCACGGAGCAGTCCTCGCAGCTGGTCAAGGGTCCTGCCGGCACGAAGGTCCGCCTCAAAATCGTCCACGACGGCAAGGAACGAACCGTTGTCGCCACGCGCCGGCCGATCAGCGTCCCTGTTGTTGATTCGCTGATGAAAACCGTCTGCGGCAAGAAGATCGGAATCGTCGCGCTCTCGTCATTCACCTCCGGCGCCCACGCCGAGGTTTACGCTGCGCTTCAGAAGCTGAAGAAGAAGGGCGCCCAGGCCTACATCTTTGATCTGCGCAACAACGGCGGCGGGCTGGTCGATGAAGCACAGCTAGTTGCCAGTGCGTTCCTCGCCGACGGGCCGATCGTCACGACGCGTGGCCGCAACGTTGCTACGCGGACGCTCGAGGCGACCGGTAGCCCGGTGATTCCGAAGGCCCCGCTCGTCGTCCTCACCAACGGCGGCACTGCCTCGGCCTCAGAGATCGTCGCCGGCGCGCTGCAGGATCGCGGACGCGCCACGCTGGTCGGTGAGAAGACCTTCGGCAAGGGTGTCTTCCAGCAAGTGATTGAGCTCTCCAACGGAGGCGCGCTCGACATCACTGCTGGCCAGTACTTCACGCCGAAGGGGCGCAATCTTGGCGGCAAGGGTGTAGCGAAGGGTGCCGGCCTGAAGCCCGATCTGCTTGTCAAGCAGCCTGACGAGGCGACTAAGGACCTGGCGCTGCGAGCAGCGCTAGCCAAGCTCGGCGGCTGCGCCAGCGTGAACTAGGTGACCCCGCCTCCAAAGCAGGAGCGCGCCGCCGGTGAGCCACAGGTTGTGGTGCTCGAGAAGCGCGGGCAGTTCTTCGTCGGCCAACCGTTTTTTGAGCCCGGGCAACAAATCAGCATCGGTAAGCCTCCCGCCAAAGCGAAGCCTGGAAAATTGGCGCTGATCGCAACGCCGGGCGGCCGTTCAGGCAACGCGCGAGCGAAGGTGCTGAGGCTGCTCGGAAGCTCTGAAATAGCCCGCAACGTAGTCGAGGCGTTGATGCTCGACCGCGGCCTGCGTCGTCGCTTTCCAAAGACCGTCCTGGCAGCCGCCGAGGCTGCGCGCCAGCACCCGCACCCGGAGCCCGGGCGCCGCGATCTGCGCGAGCTGACGACGTTCACTATCGACCCTTCAAGCGCACGAGATTTCGATGACGCGATCTCGGCTGAGCGGCTGAGCGATTCGCGCACGCGGATCTGGGTTCACATCGCCGACGTCAGCGCTTACGTGCGGCCCGGTGATCCCGTTGACCGCGAAGCCCGCCGCCGCGCGACCAGCGTTTACGTCCCCGGAGCCGTTGAGCCGATGTTGCCCGAGGCTTTGTCGAACGACGCCTGTTCGCTGGTTCCGGGGGAAGACCGCCTAGCGGTCACCGCCGAGCTGGAGTTTGAGCGCGCGAAGCTCGTTTCGAGCAGCTTCTATCGCTCGACGATCCGCTCCGACAAGCGGCTCAGCTACGAGGACGTTGACGAGATCTTCGCCGGGAACAGCAAGGCTGAAGCTCCATGGGCTGAGCCGCTATCTGCCGCGCGAGAGGTTTCGGCCGCCCGTGACGAGGCGCGCCGCGCCGGCGGTGCTGCGCTGGCGATCGAGTCGGTCGAGCCGGAGTTTTCGTTCGACAAGCAGGGCCACGTCGCCGATTCGGTCGCCAGCGTCCAGACCGAGTCGCACCGCCTGATTGAGCACTTGATGATCGCCGCCAACGAGGCCGTCGCGACGCTCTGCATGGAGAAGAGCCTGCCGACGCTCTACCGAATTCATGAACGCCCTGAAGCAGAGTCGGTCGAGCGGCTGCTCGATCAGCTCGCCTCGCTCGGTGTGGCTACGCCAGCCACGCCCGAGCACCTTTCCGCAAGCGATGCGGCTGAGGTTGTCGCGGCAGCCTCGCTCTCTGTGGACGAGCACGTCAAGCGCACCGGCGTCGCGCGGATGGGGCTGACCTATCTCGTGCTGCGCTCGTTGCGCCAGGCGCGCTACTCGCCGGAGAATCTCGGCCATGCGGGGCTCGGCCTCTCGAATTACTGCCACTTCACTTCGCCGATCCGCCGCTACCCCGATCTGCTCTGCCATCGAGCGCTACTAAGCGCCGTCGGCTGCGATGAGCAGGCGCCGCGCTCCGATGAGCTCGAAGAGATGGCGGTCTGGACCAGCGAGCGCGAGCGCGACGCGATTCGCACCGAGCGGATCGCCGACTCGATCGCCGGCAGCTTCCTGCTCGAGCGGCGCGTGCTTGAGCGCGGCCCTGACAAGCCATTCGAAGGCGAGGTGACCGGCCTGATCGGTGCCGGGATCTTCATCAGCTTCGACGGCGGCGCGCACGAAGGCTTCTTGCCGGTTCGACGGATTAAGGGCGACTGGTGGGACCTCAACGAGCAGGGAACGATCATGACCGGCAACAAGAGCGGTTCAACGATCCGCTTTGGCGATCGCCTGCAGGTAAAGGTTGACCGAATCGACAAAGCCCGGGGCCGCGTTGATCTCGTACTCGCCGAAGATCCGCCTGCTCGCTAGTCTCGCCTCAGATGGCTAAGGCAGGCAAAAAGAAGGTCGCCCCCGGCGACGTCGCAACCAACCGGCAGGCTCGCCACCGCTACGAGATCACCGAGAAGATCGAGTGCGGGATCGAACTTCAGGGGACCGAGGTCAAGGCGCTGCGCGATGGGGCGGTTCAGATCAAGGATGCCTACGCCCAGGTTTGGGAGGGCGAGCTGTGGCTGCACAACTGCCACATCTCTCCGTATGCCCCGGCGGCGGCCAACAATCACGAGCCTGAACGGGTTCGCAAGCTGCTCGCCAAACGGGTCGAGATCGAACGCCTCGCTGGCGCTCTTTCACAGAAGGGCCTAACGCTGGTGCCGCTGCGGATCTACTTTAAGGGTCAGAACGCCAAGGTTGAGTTGGGATTGGCCAAGGGCCGCGACCGCTTCGACAAGCGCCAAGCGATCAAAGAGCGCGAAACCAAGCGCGACATGGACCGCGCGCTGCGCGAAGCGAACCGCTAGTCGCCGCGCTGCGCCAGAACCTCGTCGGCGGCAGCTTCAGCTTCTTCAAGCTCAGCTGCGACCAATTCCAGCCCTGACTTCCAGAAGCCAGGGTCGCTGAGGTCGAGGCCGGCGATCTTGGCGAGATCTTCGGGGCTGCGCGAACCGCCGGCCGCGAGCATCTCGAGGTAGGAGGGGACAAAGGCTTCGCCCTCCTTGAGGTATTGACCGTAAACCGAGAGTGCGAGCAGCTGGCCATAGGCGTAGGCGTAGACGTAGCCCGGGCTGCCGATGAAGTGGGGGATGTAGCTCCACCAGCAGCGGTAGTCGGGCGTGATCTCAACTGCGTCGCCGAGCAGATCCTCCTGCGTCGCTTGCCAGTGAGCCGCGAAGTCCTCGACTGAAAGCTCACCCTGCTCGCGGCGGTGTGTGTGGACAGCCTCCTCGAAGCGGTTCATCGCCGTCTGGCGGAAGACGGTGGCAATCGAGTTCTCAATGTTCTCGGCCAGCAAGCTGAGCCGCGACTGCGGCGTCTCGGCGGCCTCGAGCAGGCGGCGGAAGACGAGCGTCTCACCGAAGACCGAGGCCGTCTCGCAGACGGTCAGTGGCGTGTGCTGCTCATAGATGCCGCGCGGAATCGCTAGCGCGGCATGGACGCCATGGCCAAGCTCGTGCGCGAGCGTCATCACATCGCGGCGCGTCGCCGTCCAGTTCAGCATCACGTAGGGGTGGACACTCGGCACGGTGTAGGCGCAGAAGGCGCCGCCGCGCTTACCGGGGCGGGCCGGAGCATCGATCCAGCGCTCATCGAAGAAGCGCGCCGCGAGGTCGCCAAGCTCGGGTGAGAAGTCGCCGTATGCGT
>JBIHZY010000185.1:0-3188 GCA_044240185.1 Solirubrobacteraceae bacterium | reverse complement strand
GCACGTCGGCGAAGTCAAGGTTAATCAGGCCTGGAATTGTGATCAGGTCGGTGATCCCCTGAACTCCCTGGCGGAGCACGTTGTCGGCTTCGCGGAAAGCTTCGAGCACGGTCGTGCGCTTCTCAACCGTCGCCAGCAGACGCTCGTTCGGAATCACGATCAGCGTGTCGACAACTTCACGCAGGCGAGCAATGCCTTCGTCGGCGGCGCGCATCCGCTGCGCACCCTCAAATTCGAATGGGCGTGTGACGACGCCAACGGTCAGCGCGCCGATCTCGGCTTTCGCGATCTCAGCGATCACTGGCGCAGCGCCGGTGCCTGTACCGCCACCCTCGCCTGCCGTGACGAAGACCATGTCGGCGCCCTTGAGCGCCTCTTTGATGTCGTCGCGTGATTCGGCGGCCGCACCAAAGCCAACTTGGGGGTCGGCGCCGGCGCCGAGTCCACGGGTCAGTTCGTGACCGATGTTGAGCTTAATGTCGGCGTCGCAGGCGTCGAGCGCTTGAGAGTCGGTGTTGGTCGCGATGAACTCGACTCCGCGCAGGCCAGCGTCAACCATCCGGTTGACGGCATTGGTTCCTCCGCCGCCGACTCCGACGACCTTGATCACTGCGAGATAGCTACCGGCTTGATAGTCAGTCATAAGATCCTGTCCGACCCTCGATTAATTGTTTAACTGTTTCGGCGTCAGTTTCTGCCGACGAACGAACGCCACGGTGGCAGCGATTCGAGCGCTTGTCAACGACAGTCTAGGGAAGCAAGGCCTCTTGCAGGGCAAATACCTCAAGTTCGGGTTGAGTGTTTAGCCCGAAACAACCCTTACCTTCTACTTTAGAGTCGGTTTTGATCATTGCGGTGCAATTGGCGCCGAATCTGTCGTTATCAACGTTCCAGACGCTGGACGCTCAGGGATAGAGACGTCGATGTAACCCGCTCCTGCTGCTTGGGGATCTCGCAACACGCGCTCTGCGGCGAGCCACTTGGCAGCAAGGCGCTTGCCGTCGCCAAAGCGCAGTTGCGGACCTGCGCGCAGTGCGACGACTAACCCGCTCGCGCCCGCCGTCACCTCGGCTACATCACGGCGAATACGCGCCGGAGCTAACGCCATCAGATTGACCTGCGACACGACCATCGGGTCAACGACGCGCGTCCCGCGAACGACGCTCGAAACCGAAATCGCGGCAAGTCCACCGCTCGGGATGCCGGTCAAGATGACACCGTCCGCGGCTACGGCAACGGCTCCCCCAGCCGCTACTAGCGCCGCCACTGGCTCGCGCTCATGGACAATGATCGTCATCCCGTGGGGAAAGTCCGTCTTCACGCTGATGCTCTTGACGAGCGGGAAGCGTGCGACCGAGTCGGTCAGCGCGCCGCGGTCGACGTTCAAGGTCGTCATCTGCTGAGCGCTGCCAGTGAGGGTCGAACGGACGGCCGGCGCGCCAAGGCCGCTAGCGCCGGTCACGGTGACGTTCTCAACTGCGACCAGCGACGAGTCGCGCAGCCAAACCCAACCACCGAGCAGCAGCGCAGTCGCAACCAAGACGGAGACGACAAGCGTCAACGATGGTCTGCGCAGCCGAGGCATAGCGCTCAATCGGGGTGCGCGCGGCAGCGCGGTCGGCCAGCTGGGCATCAGTCCCCTCTTCGCGCGCGAGCGGTGCTCTCCTGCTTTATTGGCTGCTCGACTCAACGGTGAGATCTTCGCCAAGCCTGCGGACGTCGCCCGCGCCGAGGATCAAGCAGGTGTCGCCGGCCCGCAAGCGGGCGTTGAGTTGCGCTTCTGCGTCGCTGAATTCGGGGAGCCAAAGCACCTCTTTCCCCTCGCCCGCGTCGGCGGCAGCGGCCGCGACTAGGCGCCCATCTACGCCTGGGAAGTCGTCTTGCTGCTCGCGCGCTTTATAGATATCGACGACGCAGACGACGTCTGCTGCGGCCAGCGCACGGCCGAATTCGGGCGCTAGTCGCTCGGTACGCGAAAAGAGATGCGGCTGGAAGACAGCGATAACGCGATCTGTTTCCAGCGTCCGCGCAGCCGCGATAGTTGCCTCGACCTCGGTCGGGTGGTGCGCGTAGTCGTCGATTATCAAAGCCCCCGACTGACTTCGGCCGAGTTCCTCGAAACGGCGGCCAGCGCCGGAGAACGTGGCGATCGCAGCGGCGGCTTCGTTCGCCTCGACGCCGGTCAGTAGCGCAGCCTCGAGCGCGGCGACGGCATTCGCAGCGTTGTGCGCACCGGGAACGTTGAGCGTCACCTGTTCGCCGCGCCAATGAAAGGTCGAGCCGCCAGGGCGCAGCTGCAAAGAATCAACACTGAACGCGACCACAGGCTGATCGCCACGGAGTTCGAGCAATTCATCGAGATCGGCGATAACCGCCTGTTCAGGCTGAACCAGGAAGCTGCGAAACACCTCACGCAGTTCGGCCAGCGAGCCGTAGTTGGCGTGATGGTCTAGCTCGACGTTGGTCACGACGGCGACCTCTACGTTGAGCGACAACATCGAACGGTCGGATTCATCGGCTTCGACAACCAGCCATTCACCGCTGCCCCATGCTGCGTTGCGGCCTGTGCTTCGCAGCTCGCCTCCAATTAGGTAGCCCGGATCGAGGCCGCACTCGATCAAGATCTGCGCCGCCATGCTCGTTGTCGTCGTCTTGCCGTGCGCGCCGGCGACGGCGATCGTTCGCCGCAGCGCCGTCAGCTCGGCCAGCAGTTCGGCGCGCTCCATCACGCGAAGCCCACGCGCGCGGGCCGCAACGAGCTCGGGATTATCATCGGGGACTGCGCTCGAGCGGACGACTTCAAGCGCCTCATCTGCGGGCAGATTGGCCGCGTCGTGGCCCGCGCGCGCGTCTATGCCCTGCTCGCGCAGCGCTTCCAGGCTCGCCGACTCGGCTGCGTCGCTGCCGCTGACCGTCGCGCCAAGTTCAGCGGCGACGCTCGCCCAACCGCTCATGCCGGCGCCGCCGATTCCAACAAAGTGCAGTTGACGCGAGCTCCACTCTCCCGCCCCGCTCATCGCTCGCCCCCAGCCGCTTGCAGCTCGCCCGCTACGAGCGCAGTGGCGTCGAGGCGGGCAATCGTCGCCGAGGCGCGCGCCATCTCAGCGAGCAGCTCTGGACTACCGAGCAGCCGTTCCACTTCGTTCGATAGTCGCTCGGCTGTGAGCTGCTCGTCGGCGAGAATCGTC
>JBIHZY010000184.1:0-3194 GCA_044240185.1 Solirubrobacteraceae bacterium | reverse complement strand
ACGCGAGCGAGGTGATCTCCGAGGCCTGTGGCTGGCCGACGAGCCGCCTGCGCGTGATCACGCCCGATGTCGGCGGCGCCTTTGGATTGAAGGAAGCAGTCTTTGCCGAGGACGTGATCACCTGCCTGCTGGCTGGTCATTTCCGGCGCCCGGTGAAGTGGATCGAAGATCGTCGAGAGAACCTGATTGGCTCCGCCCACTGCCGCCAGTGCGAGTGGGATCTGGAGCTGGCGGCTGACGAGGAAGGCCGTATTCTGGCGCTCCGCGGCGAGCTCCTATACGACATGGGTGGCGAGCCGACCGGGGTGGGGATCGGTTTCGCGCGCGTTGCAGCCGAGATGCTGGGAGGCCCATATCGAATTGAATCGATTGAGGTCAAAGCCCGCGGCGTGGTAACGAACAAGACCCCGGCTGGCGCCTACCGCGGATACGGCGGGCCGGAGGCTGCCTTCGCAATCGAACGCCTCGTCGACCTGCTGGCGTTTCGTCTCAACCTGCCACCGCAGGAGGTTCGACGCCGCAACTTCGTCCAACCCGATCAGTTCCCTTACAGCTCTGCGTCAGGAATGGTCTACGACAGCGGCAACTACGAGGAAGCACTCGACCTTGCTCTCGCTCGCAGCGACTTCGCGGGATTCGAGCGGCGGCGCGACGAAGCACGAGAATTGGGCCGACTGCGGGGGATCGGAATGGCCAGTTTCGTCAAACCGTCAGGCCTAACAAACTCGCGAATCATGGCCGGAGCAGGAACCGATCACGGAAACGCTGAAACGGTCACGATCCGCATCAGCGCCGACGGGGCGGCGACCGTCTTGAGCGGCGTCTCCAGCCAAGGCCAGGGCCACGAGACAATCCTTGCGCAGGTGTGCGCCGACGTTCTCGGCTTGGACCCCGAGCGCGAAGTCAGCGTCCTCTTGGGAGATAGTCAGATGACCCCCTACTCGTCGGCCGGAGCGATCAACAGCCGGGTCGCGATCATCGCTGGCGCCGCCGTCCGGCTTGCTGCGGAGGAGCTGCGGACGAAACTGCAGCTGATTGCAGGCGGGATAATGGACGTCGCGCCGAGCGCAGTCATCCTCGCTAACTCTCAGGCCACAGCGGGAGAAGAATCGGTTCCAATATCCCAGCTTGCAAGGGCCGCGCTGACCGGCTTTGAACTTCCAGACGGGGTCGAAGCCGGGCTTGAGCAGAGCGCCACCTACGATCCACCGAACGGCACATTCCCTTATGGAACTCATGTAGTGGAGATCGAAATTGAACCTGACAGCGGGGCGATCGAGATCGTCCGGTACGTAGCCGTAAACGACAGCGGAGTACTCCTCAACCCGGCAATCGTTGATGGGCAGCTAAGCGGTGCAATCGCGCAAGGAATCGGCGGTGCCCTGCTGGAGGAGATCGCCTACGACGCCAACGGTCAGATTCAGACCGCCTCGTTGATGGATTATCTGCTGCCAACCGCCTGCGAGATTCCCCGAATCGAGATCGAGCACCTTTGTACGCCCGCCCCTCATATCCCCGGAGGGGTCAAGGGGGTCGGGGAGTCGGGCATCCTCGCGCCAGCACCGGCGATCGCCAACGCTATTGCCGACGCGATCGGACCGGCTGAAGCGCAGAACCATCTCCCGTTCAGCCCTTCGGTGGTCTGGGCAATGCTCGGCGAAACAAACGGCTCCGGCTGAATCAACGAAGTTCAAGCTGTATAGGCTGACCGCGTGCCCGCAATCACGCACCAGCAGGTTCAGCTCGGCGAGATCGAACTGCACTTAGCCCAGTGCGGCGAGGGCGAGCCCGTGCTTCTACTACATGGCTTCCCGGAGCTTTGGTACTCATGGCGCCATCAGATGCAGGCGATCGCCGATTCGGGGCGGCGCGCGATTGCCCCCGACCTGCGCGGCTTCGGTGGCAGCAGCGCGCCGGAGGCGGTCGAGGCCTATGACATCGAAGCGCTAACCGGCGACCTGGCGGCGCTGCTCGGCGCGCTTGAGATTGAGCAGGCCGTCGTCGTCGGCCACGACTGGGGCAGCGACTTGGCATGGAAGTTCGCGCTTCTTCACCCGCAGCTCGTGCGCGCGGTCGTCGGAATCAGTGTTCCTTATGTGCCGCGCGCGCCCGCCGAACCGATCTCGCTGATGGAGGAGCACATCGGCGAGGACTTCTACATCGTCTGGATTCAAGAGCCCGGCGTGGCTGACGCTGCGCTCGGCGCCGACGTGCGCCGCACGCTCGCAACGCGCGAGGTTTGGAACGCCGAGTGGGCAGCGCGCCATGACGAGCCACCAACGCCGCCGTGGATGAGCGAGGAGGATCTCCAGCTCTACGTTGACGAGTTCACGCGCACCGGCTTCACCGGCGGCCTCAACTGGTACCGCAACCTGGACCGCAGCTGGGCCTATCTCGAAAAGTTTGACGGCCGAACGATCGACCAACCGGCGCTCTTCATAACCGGTAGCCGCGACCCCGTCCGCGCTTTCATGCCGCACGAGGCGATGACAGGCTCGGTCACCGACCTGCGCGAGGTAGTGATCATCGAGGGCGCCGGCCACTGGGTGCAGCAGGAACGCCCGGACGAAGTGAACGCAGCGCTACTCGACTTTCTCGGCTCACTTGGCGCCGACGGTTAGAGGCAGGCAGGTGCGCGGGCAGGCACCCGCCGCCCCGCCTAGCTCGTTGGAGGCAGCTCAACCGATTCGTTGATCAGCAGCGCCATCGCCTCGGAGCGGCTTGTCACGCCGAGCTGGCGGTAGACGCTCTGGGTGTGCTTCTCAACGGTGCGCACGCTGATTCCAAGTTGGTAGGCGACGCGCTGGCTGCGCAGGCCTTGTGCGAGCAGCGCGAAGATCTCAGCCTCGCGCACCGTGAGCCCATGGTCGCGCAGGCGCGACTCGGTGAAGCGGCCGGCGCGGAGAGCTTCGATCTCAAGACTTGGCGCCTCGCAGCCGGCGACGACGGTGCCAATCAAGAGTGCATATTCGCGCTCTTTCGCTGTGAAGCCTGGCTCGGCGCGGCAGAAGATCAGCGCGGAGGTGTTACCAATGAGGGTCGGTATCGGCACGCGGAGCTCGTCGCGAATGCCGGTTCCGTCGTAACAGTCGGCGTAGAACTCGGAGGCGACAAAGTCGTCGGGCTTCATCAGGTCGGAGATCGCGATCACGTTCTCCGAATTGCCGTTGCCGGCGAGTGAATACTTGATCAGC
>JBIHZY010000183.1:0-3196 GCA_044240185.1 Solirubrobacteraceae bacterium | reverse complement strand
ACCTGCTCTGAGGCGCACTGGAACATGTCGCGGTCGCCGCTGAAGATCAACGTCGTGCCGCCGGCCTTGCTCTCAAGCGCGGCTAGCGAGCCGAGCAGGTCGTCGGCTTCAAGTTCTCCCGCGTCGAGCGAACTCCAGCCGCAAGCGGCGAGGAAGCTGGGCGCCAGCTCCCACTGGTGCTCAAGCTCGGGCGGCATCGGCGGGCGGTCGGCGTGGTAGGAGGGAAAGGCCTTGACGCGGTAGGCGCCGGCCTCGGCCCCGAAACAGCAGACAACCGCGCGCGGGCTGTAATCAGCGACCGCTTGAAGCAGCATGTTCGCCGTTCCCAGCAGTGCGTTTACCGGCTTGCCATCGGCACCCTTGATCGACTTCGGCAGCGCAAAGAAGGCTCGGTAAAGCAGCGAAGGCGTGTCAACAGCAAGCAGTGGAGCGGCCACGGGCGGCAGGCTACCGTGATACCGGCGCGCCGGCTGCCCGTATCCCGGTCGCAATGCCAATGGCTGAAGAAGAGCAAGACGACATCAAAGAAACGAGCAAGCTGCCCAGCTCAAGGCTGGCGCGCACAGCCAAGTTTGGCTCACTTGTCGGTGGCCAGAGCGCGAAGTGGGCAGCGACGAGCGCGATCAACCGCCTGCGCACCGAGGAACGTGCGGACGAGGCGACCCAAGCGCGCGCCTTCGACCTCGCCGACCAGCTCGTAAAGCAGCTCGGCCAGATGAAGGGCGCGGCGATGAAGATCGGTCAGGTGCTCTCAACCGTTGACTTCGAGATGATCCCGGAGGGCGACCGCGAAGAGTTCAAAGCACGCCTCGCTGAGCTTCGCGACAGCGCTCCGCAGGTTGCCTTCAAGGAGATGAAGAAGGTTGTCGAAGAAGACTTTGGCGAGCCGATCAGCGCAGTCTTCGCCAGCTTTGACGAGGAGCCGATCGCAGCCGCTTCAATTGGTCAGGTCTACCGCGCCACGACGCACGACGGCGATGAGGTTGCGGTCAAGGTTCAGTACCCCGGAGTTGCCGAGGCGGTTGAGACCGACATGCGCAACGTGCAGATACTTGTGCCGCTGCTCAAGCGCCTAGCGCCAGGGATTGACGCCAAAGCGCTGCTGGCCGAACTGCGTGAGCGGATCGCCGAGGAACTTGATTACGAACTCGAGGCCGCAAACCAGCGCCAGATCTCTCGCGCTTACGGCGGCCATCCGTTTGTCCGCGTTCCCGCGATCTTCGCTTCGCTCTCAACGCGCCGCGTGCTCGTCAGCGAGTACGTAGCAGGGCAGAGCTTCGCGCAGATGAAGGATCGCAGCGACGAGGAGCGCGACCTAGCCGGCGAGATCGCCTTCCGCTTCTTCTTTGGTCTGCTGATGCGCGAGCGGCTCGCGCTCGGTGATCCCCACCCCGGCAACTACATCTTCTGTGACGACGGCCGCGTCTGCTTTCTCGACTTCGGTTTGATCCGTCGCGTGCCCGAGCAGTACCTCGACGGCGAGCGGGCATTGGCGCGCTCAGTGCATGAAGGCGACGCTGAGCAAACGCACCGCTGGCTCTCTGAGCTTGGCTATCTGCCAGAGCCCGACCAGTTTGAGCCTGAGCGCGTTCTCGAGCAGCTGCAGATTGCTGGCGAGTGGTACTTCACGACCGGCTACCGCAGGCTCAGCCCGGAGTATGTGCGAAACGCAATCGAGGTTGGAAGCTCACCTCGCTCACCTCATTACGACTACATGCGCAAACAGACGCTGCCGCCAGAGGCGCTCCTGATGCGCCGCATGGAAGGACTGCTCTTCAGTGTCCTTGGCGAGCTTCGGGCCGGCGGCGATTGGGGACGACTGTCGCTCGAATACATCGCTGGGGAGCCGCCGTCGACGCCGCTCGGCGAGCAGGACGCGGACTTTTTTGCTTCGCGTGCGTAGGCTTCTAAGCCAAGTTATTAATTCGGACGAAGAGGAGCACAGATGGCGACACTCAACGGTGTAGATGAAATGAAGGCCGCAGTTGGCACAGAGCTTGGTGTTAGCGAGTGGTACGAGGTAACGCAGGAGAGAATCAACGAGTTCGCCGAGGTAACCGGTGACCACCAGTGGATTCACGTCAATCCTGAGATGGCGAAAGAGACCCCCTTCGGTGGAACAATCGCCCACGGCCTCTTCACGCTCTCGCTTGGGCCAAAGTTCACCTACGAGGTGATGGCTGTCGAAGGCTTCGTCTTCGCCGTCAACTACGGCTACCAGAAGGTCCGCTTTCCGGCTCCGCTTATGGTTGGCGCGAAGGTTCGCATGCGCGCAACGCTTACCTCGGTCGAGGACGTTCCGGGCGGCGTTCAGATGCTCGTCACGCAAACCTTTGAGACCGATGGCGGCGAGAAGCCTGTCTGCGTAGCCGAGTCGCTGGCTCGCATGTTCACTTAGGAAAGAGCGACGAAACTCCCGGCGCCGCTCGCGGCTCGCTAATCTCGAACGATGACAACGATTAGCGCGGCAGACGAACGTTCAGCCCTCGAAACTGTCGAGCGGCGCCTCTTTATTGGTGGCCAGTGGCGCGACGCGAGCAGTGGCGCGACGATGGTCGTTGAGGATCCTGCGACCGGCGCGACATTGGTCGAAGTCGCAGACGCCACGCCGGAGGATGCAGACGCTGCTTTGGCCGCCGCCGACGAGGCCTTTGTCAGCTTCCGCAAGGTGGCGCCGCGCGAGCGTGGGGAGATTCTGCGCCGCGCCTATGAACTGATGGTTGAGCGCACAGAGCACTTGGCGCTGATCATGACCTTGGAGATGGGCAAGCCGCTGGCCGAGGCACGCGGCGAGGTTGCCTACGCCGCCTCCTACCTGCGCTGGTACGCGGAGGAGGCGGTACGAATCAACGGCCGCTTCCAAGTCGCTGAGAACGGCGGCAGCCGAGTGCTGACGATGCGCCAGGGAGTTGGCCCATGCCTCTTCATCACGCCATGGAACTTCCCGCTCGCGATGGGCACGCGCAAGGTTGGCCCGGCTATTGCGGCCGGCTGCACGGTCGTCGTAAAGCCTGCCAAGCAGACGCCACTCTCGATGCTCGCGATGGCCCAGATCTTCGAAGATGCGGGCCTGCCCGCCGGCGTGCTCAACGTCGTCTGCGGCTCCAGCTCCGGCTCGCTGATGGCGCCGCTGATCGCCGACCCTCGGCTGCGCAAACTCTCCTTCACAGGCTCAACGGCGGTCGGCAAGCAGCTA
>JBIHZY010000041.1:0-11249 GCA_044240185.1 Solirubrobacteraceae bacterium | reverse complement strand
GTTGGCGATAGTCGCTGGCAAAAACCTTTAGGTCGTCGCTGTTGGCGCGCTCGGCCTCGGCGCTGAAGTTCAGCGATTCGCCGTGGCCAGGGAAGGTGACGCCGCTGAGGTCGGAGCGGAAGTCGGCCGCTGGCAGCTCGCTCGCATCTCCGTCGACCCACACGGTCCTCTCGCTGCCGCTTGGCGCGTCGTGAACGCCGTTGACGATGTTCCAAACCAGCGCGCTGCCGTCGGCGCCGGTCCCAACTCCCGCCGACCAGCTCCACGAGGTTTCGCGCGCGTGGTAGCCAGCCGTCGCGTCGATCAGCCCGGCGCACTCGATCCTGTGCTCGCGCCCACCAGCGACAACGGTTCCGCTGGCGATCACCGGCAGCTTGCGCGTCCAGATGTACGAGGCGCCGTGGCGACTGACGACCTCAACCGGCTCGCCGCTCGGCCGAAGTGCGAGCTCGATCTTCGCTTTGCGGCTGCTGACGCTGAGATGCCCGTCATCGACCGCGACGATCCGCGAGCTGAATGCCGTCTGCTCGATCATCTCGCCGCTGGCGCGATCGAGCACGGCCCAAAAGCACTGCGGAATCCCGCCGACCCTGACGCTGGCGGCGCAGAGCATCAGCTCTTCGCCATAGATGCCTACATAGGTCCAGCGCTTGAGCGGGCGACGGTCGTGGATCAGCGGCATCCGCGCTGGCGGCAGCGTTAACCCGGCGGGGCGCAAGCTGCCGTCGCTGCGGACTGGGAGTTGGTCGAGATTCACCAAGTCCACGCTACCCGACCGGGTTATCCTTGCCGCCACCTTGCGAGTTGCCGCGATCCAGCTGACTGCCACGCCCGACCTTGCGACCAACGTCGCCAAGGCCGATGCTCTCGTGCGCGAAGCAGCGGCCGGTGGCGCTGAGCTGGTGCTGCTGCCCGAGTGGTGGGCGGCTGGGGGAACGGCGGCGCAGAAGCATGCCGCGGCGCAGATTCTTGATGGTGACGCGATCGAATGGGCCGCGGCTACGGCGGCGGAGCTGAAGATTGATTTGATTGCGGGCTCGGTCACCGAGCTGGTCGAAGGCGAAGAGAAGCTCTACAACACCAGCGTTCATCTCGGCCCAGACGGCGAGCACAAAGGCGTCTACCGCAAGATCCACCTATTCGACAACGAGATCGCGGGCGCCGCCTTCCGTGAGTCGGAGCATCAGCTGCCCGGCGATCAGATCGTCAGCAGCGAGGCGGCCGACGGAACGGTCCTCGGCCTCAGCATCTGTTACGACCTGCGCTTCCCAGAGCTCTACCGTCTTCAGGCCGTTGACGGCGCGAAGGTCCTGCTCGTGCCGGCCTGCTTCACAAAGAAGACGACAGAAGCCCATTGGGAGACGCTGCTGCGCGCGAGAGCGATCGAAAACCACTGCTTTGTGATCGCTGCCAATCAGGTTGGTGAGATAGCGCCTGGGTTCGAGAGTGGCGGCGAGTCGATGATCCTTGACCCGTGGGGCACGACGCTGGCAAAAGCAGATAGAAAGAGCGAGATGTTGATCGCAGCTGAGCTGGACTTAAGCGAACTGGAGCGGATTCGCAGCGAGCTGCCCTCGCTTGCCTCACGCCAGCCACAGACCTACGGCAGCGTCCAGCGAGGGCTCGGCTAATCGCCACCTCCGGCTCACAGCAGGCGACCGACAAACGGCGCGTGATTCTCGACGCTGCGGTCAAGGTCTTCGCTCGTGAAGGCTTCCACGGCTGCCGTGTCGCCGACATTGCCGACGAGGCGGGCGTCGCCTACGGACTCGTCTACCACTACTTCCGCTCCAAGGATGAGATCCTCGACACGCTCTTCCTTGAGCGCTGGGACCTGATGCTCGAGGAGATCGCGCGCGTTGACGCGGAGCCCGCTCCGGCTCGCGAGAAGCTGGCCTCTGTCGCCGGTTTCATCATCGACTCTTACCGTCACGACCCCGACCTGATGAAGGTGATCATCGTCGACGTAACGCGCGCCGCCAACTCGTTTGGCCGCAGCCATCTTGAAAAGATTCGAGAGGCATATGAACTGATTGGCGGGATCGTCGAGTCGGCGCAACAGAGTGGCGAGCTGCGCAGCGACATCACGCCGACCTTTGCGGCTATGGCTTTCTACGGTGCGGTCGAGCAGGTGCTCAGTGGTTGGATTTTCGACATCCTGCCCGAAGCCGCGGGCGACTACGACCAGGCGAGAGAGTTCATCGTCAGCACGATCTGCGACGGCCTCGAACAACGCTAACGCTCGCCGAACTGGGCAGAGGGCTTGCGGTTTGCCGCTCCCGGTGCGCTAACGTCCGCCCAGATGGAGAACGAAATGATTAAGCGGCTCGCATGGATGGGGTTCGTCGCCGGACTTGAGGCGCTCGCCAGCATCGCTGCGCTGCGCCTTGCAGCCTTCGTCTGGCAGCGCTTCCTCGACGAAGACCCACCGTCGTGAGCAGCGCCCCAAACCAGCCACCGGTAGTTCCAGGCCCGCGCGAGCCCGGCCAGCCAGCGGCTGCCCCGGTCTACACGCCGCCGGCGCCGGCTCAGCAAGAGTTCACGCCGCCGAGCGATCAGCCACCTGTGGCAGAGCGCTCGCTGCTCGAGAAGCGCCCTGAGATCTTGATCGGGGCTGCCACGGTCGGCGGCTTCGTTGCCGCCCAGATCCTTGGCCGGATTAGGGGCCGTTAGTCGATGGCCAACGCACCGGGCCCGAACGAAAGCGCACTCGCCGCGGCGATCCAGCGCGTAACCGCCGACACGCGCGGGCTCGTGCAAGATCAGGTCGACCTCGCCAAAGTTGAGCTTCAGCAGAAGGCCGCAGTATTTGGTCGCGGCACCGTAATCGCAGTCGCCGCCGGAGTCTTCCTCGTCGGAGCCCTACTGCTGATCATCGAGGGGGCTAGCTGGCTCGCTTGGTACCTGCTGTTCCCTGGGCAAACATTCTTCTGGGGCTTCTTCCTCGTCGCCTTTCTACTGATCGTCTGCGCTGTGATCGCCGCCGCGATCGCTGCCAAGTTGCTGAAGAAGGCCAAGGTTCCGATCCCCGACCAGGCAATTGCTGCCGCCCGCCAGACGCAGGAGACGATCAGCGAAGAGGCACGGCTGACCAGCGAGCAGGTGCGCGAAGCTGTCGTTCTGCCCGAGGAGGACCGCTGATGAGCCCGGCACGCACACCCGATCAGCTTCGCGCCTCGATCGCGCAGCGCCAAACGGATCTCGCCCAGTCGCTGACTCAGCTCCGTGGCGAAGTTGTCGCTGTTGCCGACTGGCGCACGCAGGTCAATCGTCACCGGCCAAAGGTTCTCGCCGGAGCAGCAGTTGCGGGCTTTGTGATCGGCGGCGGCATCGCCGCGCTGATCGGCCGCAAGCGACGTTAGCGGCCGCTTAAGTCTCTAGTAGCTCGGGGTTGATGCCGGAGACGCCGAGCACACCCGGGCCGGCGTGAGTACCGATCACGGGGCCGATCTCGGTGCAGAAGATCGGGTCGGTGCCGAAGATTTCGCGTCCGCGCTGAACCATCTGCTCTGCAAGCTCCGGTACCTCGATGTACTGGACTACCCAGGCTGATGCTCCCGACTCTTTGCGCTCTTCGAGCAGTTCGACCATCCGCTCAAAGGCGCGGCGGTTAGTTCGAACCCGCTCGACCGGCGTGATCACCTCGTCGAAGCTGAGGATCGGCTTGATCTTCAGTGCGCTGCCAAGCCAAGCCTGCGCTGCACCGATCCGGCCGCCGCGACGGAGGTACTCAAGCGTGTCAACCGAGAACCAGATCTTGACGTCGTCGACGGCGGCCAATGTGCGCGCTTTGACTGCCTCGACGTCGCGGCCGCCGCGCGCGGCGCTGGCAGCGGCGAGAACGATCAGCGCTAGGCCACCGGCGGCGCTGGCCGAGTCGACAACTTCGATCCGGCGCTGTGAGCCGTCGCCGGTCAACTCAGCGGCAGCTTGCCGCGCGCTGTCGCAGGTTCCTGAGATTCCGGCGCCAAGGTGAATCGAGACGATGTCGTAGCCCTGCTCGATTAGCGGCTCGTAGACGGCGATGAAGTCGCCGGGGGATGGCTGCGAAGTGGTCGGCAGATCGCTGCGCGTGCGCAGGTCTTCGTAGAAGGAGTGAAAGTCCGGCATCTCGCCTTCTCGAGTCAGCGTTCCGCCATCATTGACGTAGAGGCTGACCTGATGGATCTCGTACTCGGCGATAAGGTCGCGCGGCAGGTAATGGGTTGAGTCGGTAACTACGGCAACGGGCATTCGGCGACCCTATTACAACGCCCACTGCAACGCCCGTTACTCTCGGTCTGTGCTCACGCTCTACCGCTGCCCAGCGCCAACCAACTACCTCTGCTCCTGCGGCCGTGTCGCGCGTGAGCTCGAAGCCAAAGGGATCGAGAACGAGCAGCTGCGCGTGCCTTGGCGAAAGGGTCAGCGCAGCGAAGTTGAGGCGCTGAGCGGCCAGAAGGTCGTGCCGCTGCTGGTTACCGAGGAAGGCGAAGCGATCTGCGACTCACGCAGGATTCTTCAGTACTTAAGTAGCGCTGTCGACGAGCGTCAGGTCGGGGCCAGCGCGCAGAAGGACGCTGACGCCGCGCCGAAGTCAGCGGTAGAACAGGGCGAGGGTGGAGCCAGCGAGGATCGCTAGCGCGGCCTCGACAAAAGAAGCTGGCTAGTTGAGCCGGTTTTCGATCTGAAGCGGCGGCGCCGAGCCGGGTGCAGCCGTTTCAGGGAGCGCTTCGCCACCGGCGGTGGCAGGGGCTCCAAGTACTGCTGCAAGTTCGCCACTTTCGTACATCTGGCCGACGATGTCGGCGCCACCAACGAGCTCGCCGCGGACGAAGAGCTGTGGAATCGTTGGCCAGTTTGAAAGCGAAGAGAGCTCTTGACGGATCCGCGGGTCGGCAAGCACGTCAACGGCGGCAAACTCAGTCTCGGTGGCAGTCAGCGCCGCGCATGTGCGGGCAGAGAAGCCGCACATCGGCTGCTCAGGCGAACCCTTCATGAAGAGGATCACTTCGTTGGAAGCGATCGCGTCGGCGAGCGCGTCGCGGAGTGGGTTTTCTGGCTGGTCTGTCATCGGGGCTCCGTCGTCAAGGCTAGAGCATGGATGCTGCCGCCGAGCTCACCGTCCCCAAAGATCCCGTAAACAAGGCGATGTTGGTCGACGAGGCTGAGGCCGGCGAACTCGGCCGCGACGACGCGGGCATCGAAGTGCACGTTGTCATCGCTCGTCACTTCGGCCTCGGCGCCGGGGATCCCAGCCTCGATCCGTGCTTTTACTTCGTCGGCAGTTGGCATCAGTGAAGAGGGTAGTGCACCGCTATACTTCCTGAAGCGATGGCTACAACGGAAGTCACATTCAAGGCTAAGGGGATCGTCCTCAGCGAGATCGGCGCGACTAAAGCGCGCGAGTATCTCGACGCGCAGGGCGCCGACGTTGAAGTCGCTGGCCTCCGTGTTGGCGTCAAAGGTGGCGGCTGCTCAGGCTTCCAGTACCAGCTCGCATTCGACGAGCAGCGCGACAGCGACATTGTCTTCGAGGATCACGGCCTGAAGCTGCTCGTAGATCCGCAGCACCTCGCCTACGTCGATGGATCAGAGATCGACTTCGTTGAATCGCTTCAGGGGGCTGGCTTCCAAGTCAATAACCCCAACGTTGTCGCTGCCTGCGGCTGCGGCTCTTCGTTCCAAGTAAAGGACGAAGAAGAAGAAGCAGTCAGCGCGCTTTAGTCGTCTGCCCGGTCGATCGTCCACCAGATCACGCGGCAAGCCGCCGAACGGTGCGGCCTCCAACGTTCGGCTAACTCTTCTAGTGCTGCGCGCTTTGGAGTTTGGTCTAGCCCATACGCCTGCTCGACCCCCTTGCAGATAGCGAGGTCGCCCCAGGGGAGCACATCTGGGCGGCCGAGTTGGAACATCAGGAACATGTGCGCCGACCATTCGCCAATCCCACGGACCGTCGTCAGCTCGGCAACTACTTCCTCGTCGGGCAGCTCGCTGATGTGGTCGAGGTCGAGCGCTCCGGACTCAACCTGCTCGGCGAGCGAGCGCAGGTAGGAGACCTTCGCGTTCGAGAGGCCGACTGCGGCGCGCAGCTCCTCCGGGTCATCGGCGAGAATTTCGGCCGGCGTTGGGGGATGGCCGTCGAAGCGCTCGAGCAGCCGGCCCCAGAGGATCGCTACGACGTGGTTTGAGAGTTGCTGGCCAACGATTGTGCGAACCAGCGCCGCGTAGTGCTCGCGCTCGCGATCGTTCTCCTCGACCAGCAAAACGTCATAGCGCTCCATCATCTCGGCGAGGACTGGGTCCGCCTCGGCTAAGTGGGCGCGGATCGCAGCGTCGTCGTGATCGGTGCTCAAGCCGAAAGGGCGTCGGCGGAAATCGGTGCGCCATCGAGCGCGATCAGTGCCCGTTCGACTGAGGTGCGCATGCAAGTAAAGCTCGGCGTGTCTTGCTCGGTGTAAGCCGATGCTTCAGTTGCGCGCAGCTTGTGGACGAGATCCATGAAGAGTCCTGCGTCGTCTGTGTCGAAGGCGACGACAAATTCTTGATCGTCGAGACCAAACGAATAGGCCGTGTGGTTATCGACGCCCTTCGTCTCCTTACCGATCTTGATGTGCTCCTGCATTATCTCCCAGCGCTGCTCGGCTGGAAGCATGTACCAGTCGCGGCGCTTCACGAACGGGTAGACGAAGACGTACTTGCCCTTGAACGGGCGCGCGACGAAGCGGACGTCGTCGGCGTACTCCGAGCCCTTGCGCATGCCGAGGTAGGCGTAAGGGGTCGTGCACCACTTCATCAGCCCGCTCTGGCCAAGCACGACGCCGAATTCGTGGATCCGGTCGAGGTTTTCGCATTCGACCGAGATCATCAGGTCGCAGTCACCACGAATGCCGACGAGCGAGAAGGCTTGCAGTAGGTGGTCGGTGCCGAAGTCCTCGCAGGCGGCGAGAAACTCTTCCTTGTCGGCGAGTCGCTGCACGGGATCGAGCCGCTTCCAAGCCGGATCGACGCTGAGAAAGGTGTATTTGACGAAGTGGCGCATTGATCGAATTAACTCCTCTAAGAAGTCCTCTATGAAGGGTACGTGCAATCGAATCTTTCGGGATCGCCCGTCTAGTCGTCAGAATAGGGGCGATGGCGATTAAAACCCGATCAGCGGCCTGCCGCTTGGCTCTCTTCGCGAGCGTCGCCGCCGCCTGCACTTTGGTGCTCGCATTGCCCGCGCGCGCCGAAGCCGCGAGCCTCTCGGCCGGCGCGCCGCGGGTTTTGATCGTCTTTTTACCTGGGCAGATTAAGGAGGTGCCATCGCTGGGCGCGATTGGAACTGCTCCGCGAGGCGAAGCGAAGCGGACCGTCACCGAGAAGCTCGCTGACAGGAGCCAGCTCTCGATTGGGCTAAGCAGCCCAGTCCAGGGTCGCTACCGCGCCGCCCAAGCGCTGCTCGACATCACTCAGGGAACGCGGATCTCGCTCTCCAGTTACGACCCCGAGCTGCCTCCCCCGCTGCTGCTCGTGCCCGATCAGCGCGGCGCTTATTTTCGCGGTTGGATCGAGATCAACAAGCGCGCCAGCAGCGCACCGGCTGAGATCGAGCCAGGCTTGCTCGCCGGTTCGATCGGTGGCGGCGCGGCTTACGCGGGAGTTGATCGCCAGCCGCAGCAAAACGCGATTGTTGCCGCCGACCGGGCCGGGCGAATTGAGCGACTTTCGATTGGGCCTGCGCTGAGCCTGCCAGCTCGCGTTCAGGCGCTGCTGAGCGAGCGTCAACTGGTCGTAGCGGACCTTGCTGCCGGTGGTCTCGGTGATCGCCAGCTAGCTCAGCTGCTGGCGGAACGCAGCTCGAACGAGCTGATGATCGTGATGCGATCACCGCCCAACAAGAGCAGCGCGCAGCTGCTGCCGGTTGGGATTGCTGGCCTCGGCGCGCCAGGAACTCTGACCTCATTGACCACTCACCTTGACGGAGTCATCGCCGGGATCGACCTCCTGCCGACGGCGCTCGACTGGCTCGGCGTTGCTATTCCCGGCGCTGTCAGCGGCCAGCCGGTGAAAGTCGTGCCGGGGCGCGACGCGCAGCAGCTACTGGCGCTAAAGGGCCGACTGCAGGTCGTCGGGCAGCGCCGTTTTCCTGCGCTTTGGGCACTCCTCGGCGGCTCCATAATTCTGACGCTGGTCGCGACACTGATCGCCGACCGCCGAGGGTTGCGCTGGGCGATGCGATGCGGCGCGCTCGCCTTTTTTTGGCTGCCCTCGGTGCTCCTGCTGACCGCAGCCCTGGCGCCATCGATGCTGGTCGAGGTTCTGATCGTGGTCTTCGGTTCGCTCTTACTGGGAGCTGGCAGCGATCGCTTAATCCCGTGGCCGAGAGCGCCAGCACTCCCGGCCTTCGTTGCCGTTAGCGCTTACATCGTTGATCTGGCTTTCGGCTCGCCGCTAATCATCCGTTCGCTGATTGGCCCTAACCCGCTCTTTGGATCGCGTTTTTACGGGATCGGTAATGAGCTTGAATCGGCGCTACCGGCAATCCTGTTGATTGGACTCGGCGCGCTCTGGTTCGGGCGCGGCCGCTCGCGCCAGGCGGCGGCGGTCTTCGCGGGCTGCGGCCTCGTGCTTGGCGTAGCGCTTGGCGCTGCGCAGCTTGGCGCCGACGTCGGCGGCGTGATGACTGTTGCGGCTGGCTTTGGCGTCGCCGTGCTGTTGATGCTGCCGGGCCGACTTTCGAAGCAGACGATCGCGCTTGTTGTGGTTGCGCCCTTCGCCGCGCTCGCTTTACTGGCGGCAATTGATCTTGTCAGCGGTGGTGATTCGCACTTCACGCGCACCGTGCTGCGCGCCGATGGTTCTGGCGCTTGGTGGGAAATCTTTGTGCGCCGTTTCGAGCTCGCTGGCCGCGGGCTGATCCGAGGCTTGATGCCGGTCGCGGCGCTGATCGCAGTGCTAACGGTTGCACTCGGGATTGTTCGACGCGACCGCCTGTTGGCGACGGTTTCCGACGACCCCGGCTGGCGTGCTGGAATGGCAGGCGCAGCAGCGGTTGGGGTCTTTGGCGCGCTTTTCAACGATTCAGGACCGATGTTGCTGCTATTTGCCGTCTTCGTTGCGCTCTGCGGCGCGATCTATCTGCGTGGCGATCCGCGCCTAGCTGACGCTCGCTCGCGCTAACATCGGTCGTTCGATGCGGATCGCCATTCTTTCGCCGTACTCGTGGAGCTATCCCGGTGGAGTTGCACGCCACATTGAGGCGCTGGCTGCCTCCCATCGCGACGCAGGCCACGAGGTTCGGATCATCACTCCAGTCGACCCGTTCGACCAGCGAAGCACGCGCCTGCATGGCGGCACTGCGCCGCAACAGCGTCAGCTCGACGGCCACATAGTTGAGCTTGGCCGCACGGTTGGAATCCCGGCCAACGGAGCGGTATCAAACCTCTCACTCTCGCCAGCCGCGGTTCAGCGCCTTGGCCAGACGCTTGCCGCAGGTGATTTCGACGTAGTCCACATCCACGAGCCGGTAGTGCCGCTGATCAGTTGGATGGCACTCAACTGCAAGTCAACCGCGCTTGTTGCGACTTACCACACCTACTCAACCAATCGGCTCACGCAAGGATGCGCGAACCTGCTCGGAGCGCGCCGACGGATGCGCCGCCTGCACGCGCGGATCGCCGTCTCCGAGGCCGCCTCGTGGACCGCCCGCCGCTTCTACGGCGGCCGCTACAGCGTGATTGCCAACGGCGTTGAGGTGCCAGCCGCAGGGCCGCCGGTCAAGCCGGTTGGTGTGGCTGGGAAATTGAAGCTTGTCTTTGTTGGTCAGGCCGTCGATCGCAAGGGCCTGCCGGTGCTGCTCTCGGCCTTCGAAGGGCTGCGCGACTACGTCGATGCTGAGCTGACGATCATTGGCGCAACTGCCGCTGACGTTGAGCCGCTCTTGATCGACGCGCGCGCAGTCACCGTCGCCGGACTGGTGGATGACGCTGAGAAGCAGCGTCTGCTCGCTGAGGCCGATCTGCTCGTCGCCCCTTCACTCGGTGGAGAGAGCTTCGGCATGGTCCTTACCGAGGCCTTCGCGGCCGGCACGCCGGTAGTTGCCAGCGAGATAGCTGGCTACCGCGACGTCGTTGACGACGGAATTAACGGCGTGCTCGTGCCACACGGCGATCCGGTCGCGCTAGCAGAGACGCTGCGTGAGCTTGCGCTTGAGCCCGCGCGACGTGCGGCGCTTAGCGTCGGCGCCGGCGCTAGTGCAGCGCAATACAGCTGGTCGCTGATCAGCGCCCAAACAGTCGAAACTTACGAACAGGCGATCGCGGCACACGCGGCGCAGCAAGCGGCCGCGCAGCAGCCTCAGTTGGCGCCGCCTATCAAGCTCGACGCCGACGGTCTGCAATCTATTCCGGCGCAGCGCCTAGCGACGATTGAGCCCGAGCCGGTTGGCGGCTGGCGCCGTGCGCGCCTGCGCAGCGCTGCCCGCCGCTTCGCTCTACTGGTCGCAGCCAGCCTCACTATCGGACTTGCCGTCGTTGCGCTCGAGAAGATCGGCGTTGATCGCGTGATCACCAGCCTGCTGCAGTCGAGCCCGGCTTGGGTCTTGACCGCGATCGGCGTGATGTGCCTTTCGATGCTGCTGCGCTCAGTCTCATGGCACGCGATTCTTCACGCCGCATTGCCCGAGCGCCCCTTGACGCAGCTCGACACGCTGCGCGCCACGGCGATCGGCGTGCTGATGTCTTCGACGCTCCCAGCGCGGCTTGGCGAGCCGGCCCGTGCGATCGTGATCTCACGCCGCGCCGGTCGCCCGCGCGAGACAATGCCAACCGTCGTCGGAACGCTCGTATCGCAGACCGTGTTGAACGTGATCGCGCTGCTGATTCTCGCCGCAATCGCGCTCTCCAGCGTGCCAATCTTCGATCAGCGCTACCGCGCGCTGGCGGCAGTCGTGCTCGTTCCTGTCGTGCTGCTGGCAATCGTCCTGATTGTGCCCGCCGCACTCGCTGCCAGCGGAAGTGAGAGCTTCGGCCGCACGCGCGCTGTAATCCGCCCACTGCTGAAGGCGGCTCGCCAAGTCCGTAGCGGCCTGCGCGTTTTCACCGATCCACGCGACGGTTCGGTCGCGCTCGTCGCGCAGCTCAGCGCCTGGGCGCTGCAGGCGCTGGCCTGTTACCTGCTGCTGCTGGCAATCGGCCTCGACGGGAGCACCGGGATCGGCGCCGCCGCTGCCGTGCTGCTGGCCGTCAACGTGACGGCGCTGGTGCCAGCGACGCCGGCCAACGTTGGCG
>JBIHZY010000001.1:0-33003 GCA_044240185.1 Solirubrobacteraceae bacterium | reverse complement strand
TCCTGTCGATTGGTCAGTACTTCATTGAGCGCCACTACGGTCGTGGCACGGCGCGAGCAATTCCACCGACCCTTCTGATGAGGATTTGGCAGAGCTTCAGCACTTGGCGCCACACTGAGGTTCCCGCGACTGAGCAAAGGCACGGGCTATGAGAGAGCCGATGGTCAAAGCGGAGGCCGTGCACAAGCGCTTTGGACGAAACGAGGTGTTGAAGGGAATCACGTTGGAGGTGGCTGCGGGCGAAGTGATGTGCCTCCTCGGCCCATCTGGGTCCGGTAAGTCGACCTTTCTGCGCTGCATTAACCACCTTGAGAAAATCAACTCCGGGCGGATCTGGGTCGACGGCAATCTAGTCGGATACCGCCAGCGCGGCCACAAGCTGCACGAGCTGCGCGAGAGCGATGTTGCCAGCGAGCGCGAACAGATTGGGATGGTGTTCCAACGGTTCAATCTGTTCGGCCATATGACGGCCGAGCAGAACATCATTGAAGCCCCGATCCGCGTCGCCGGCACGAAGCGTGACGTCGCCAAGGCCGAAGCCAAGGTGCTGATGGATCGCGTCGGCCTAGGCGACCGACTCGATGCCTATCCAGCGCAGCTTTCCGGAGGACAGCAGCAGCGCGTTGCGATCGCACGCGCGCTTGCGATGAAGCCAAAGCTAATGCTCTTTGATGAGCCGACCTCGGCGCTCGACCCGGAACTTGTCGGCGAGGTTTTGGATGTGATGCGAGCGCTTGCCGCCGACGGGATGACGATGGTCGTTGTGACGCATGAGACAGGTTTCGCGAAGGAGGTTGGTGACACAGTCGTCTTCATGGACGACGGTGTCGTTGTCGAGTCGGGCGATCCTGTCGCCGTCTTTGATAGTCCGCAGCACGCCCGTACCCAGGCGTTCCTCTCGAAAGTCCTTTAGGCGGCTGGGTTTTCAAGCGGCAGCGAGAGCTGGCTCGGCTGGTCCAGAGAAGCGAAGCCGCTCACGCCGACGCCAATTAGCCGCACCGGTCGCTGTGGATCGTATTCCCGCAGCAGCAATGTCGCGACCTTCACAATCGTTTCGTAATCGTTCGTCGCCGAGCCGATCGTCTTAGCTCGCGTAACCGTTGTCCAGTCATCGAGCCTTACCTTGATTCGGATTGTCTTGCCGCTGCGTTGGTTGCGCTTCAGCGCTTCGACAAGTTCGTGGGCCAGCTTTCTTAGTGCCGCTTCGAGCTCGACGCCCGTACGGATGTCCTGATCAAAGGTTGTCTCGCGTGACTCACTGACAGCTTCGCGCTCCGTCACAATTTCGGCTGATGCCTCAAAGTTCGCGAGAGCAATCAGCGCTGTGCCTTGACGCGGGCCAAATCGGGCCGTCAGCGCTTCCTCGTCGCTGGCGCGTAGCTCCGCGATTGTCGTGATGCCCATCTCCCCCAGCCGCTCACTCGTGCGTGGCCCGATCCCAGGAACTAGCGAAACTGGCTCAGCGGCGAAGCGCTGTTGCGCCTGCTCGACAGTCAAGACGACAAAACCGTTCGGCTTCTCCGCGTCGGAGGCAACCTTGGCGACGAGACGATTGGGGCCAATCCCAACAGAGGCGCGCATCGACGTCTGTTCGTAGATATCGACCACGAGTCGGCGCATCGCCGACTTTGGCGAGTGAAGGCCTTCGAGGTCGAGGAACGCCTCATCAATTCCCAGTTGCTCAACGCGCCCGATATGGCTGCGGATAACAGCCATGACCTGTTGCGAAACCTCTCGGTATGCGGCTGAGTTCGGCGGGATAACGATCGCCTGCGGACAGAGTCTCAGCGCCTGCGCAGCCGGCATACCGGAGCCGACGCCAAAGAGACGAGCCTCGTAGGAAGCCGTTGTGGCGACCGCTCGAGGCCCGCTGCCGGCGACGATCACCGGGAGGCCCTTCAGCTCGGGCCTTTGGCTCAGTTCAACCGAAGCGAAGAAGGCGTCTAGGTCTATGTGGGCGAGCAGACCAGCGATCTAGCTCAGGCTACGGAGCGGTGCCGACGGGTTGGCGCCCTTAGGCGGCGCTAGCTGCGATGTATCCTTCGCCAAATTCTGCGCGCAATTTAGTGAGTCCGAGGCGAATTCGGCTCTTCGCAGTGCCGAGTGGCACGGCTGCTCGACTCGCTACCTCTTCCGCTGTTAAGCCACCCCAGTAGGCGAGCACAACCGCTTCGCGCTGATTCTCGGGCAGCGTGCGCAGTGCTTCGACGACGCTGTCTGTTGCCTCAGCGCGCTCAACGAATTGGTCGGGGCGCTCGGTGCTCTGAGCGTCGCCCGTCGAGACTACGACCTTGAGCCGGTCGCTAGCGCGGCCTGCGGCCTGCGCCTCGCGCCATAGGTCGAGTGCACGACTGCGCGCCATAAGCCTTAGGTAGCTGCCCAGCTCGCCGCGCTTGGAGTCGAATGACGCCGGTTTGCGCCAGACTTTGATGAAGACGTCCTGGACAACGTCATCGGCCTGGGCTTCGTTGCCAAGAATTCGATAAGCGGCGGCGAACACTCCGCGGCGGTGCTGCTCGTAGATCTCGGTGTAGATTGCCGGGTTGCTGATATCCATTGGGCCCTCATCTCGTTGGTCGATGAGAAACACTATACAACCTTTGTGGAAGGTTGTGGGCAACCTTGTGTAACGTTGGTCACAGAGGCCATTAGACTTGCCCCATGAGCAATCCAGACCGTCTTTCCGGCCTCGACTCAGCATTCCTGCACCTCGAGCGCGGCGGCGCCCACATGCACGTAGCGTCGATCATGGTTTTCTCTGGTGAGGCTCCCCCGTACGACGAATTCCTGCGCTTCCTCCAGTCGCGACTCGACCGCGTCCCGCGCTATCGGCAGCGGTTGGCATTCGTGCCGCTTGAACAGGGACGGCCGGTCTGGGTCGACGATCCCCACTTCAACGTCCGCTACCACCTGCGTCACTCGGCGCTGCCGAGCCCTGGTGAAGACGCCCAGCTAGCAGCGCTAGCCGGTCGCCTCTTCGCGGAGCGACTGGACCGCGACAAGCCGCTGTGGGAGATGAACCTCGTTGAAGGTCTTTCGGCCGGTCCGGATGGCCTCCCGCGCTTTGCCGTGATCGTTAAAACCCATCACGCACTTGTAGACGGTATTTCGGGCGTCGACATCACTTCGGTGCTGTTCTCGGCGAGCCCTGATGAAGCGCCGCTGCCAGCTGCCGCCGAATGGATCCCGCGGCCCTTGCCAAGCTCAGCCGACCTCTTCGGCGACGCTTTGATCGAACGCTTTTCAGATCCGTCGGAAGTCTCGCGCGCCGCTCGTGCACTCGTGCGCTCGCCGCGCCGCGCGATCGCCGAGCTTGGCGGCCGCCTTGAGCAGACGGGAGCATTGGCATGGGCCGGCGTTCGCTCGGCGCCGCCAACGCCACTCAACCAGCCGATCGGGTCACACCGACGCTACGGCTGGGTCAACGCTTCGTTGGCGAGCTTCAAGCAGATCAAGAACGGGCTCGACGGCACAATCAACGATGCGGTGCTGACGACAGTTTCGCTTGGGCTAGGGCGCTGGCTGCGGCGCAGGGGAACTGACACGGCCGGTTTGACGCTAACCGCAATGGTTCCGGTGTCGGTCCGCAGTGAGGATCAATCGGGCGAGCTCGGCAACCGTGTCTCCGCACTCTGGGCGCCGCTCCCGGTCTTCGAAGAAGACCCCGCCGCGGCGTTCCGCTACATCTCGAAGAAGATGGGTGATCTGAAGCTCTCCGATCAGGCCGTTGGAGCCGACACGCTGACCGAATTGGCGGGCTTCGCGCCGCCGACGATCGCCAGTCAAGCGGCCAGGCTCCAAAGTCGCCAGCGACTCTTCAATCTCGTCGTGACCAATGTGCCGGGGCCACAGCAACCGCTCTATCTGCTCGGCCGCAGGTTGGATGCGCTCTATCCGGTTGTTCCGTTGACGACGAAGACCGCGCTTGGCATTGCCGCGATGAGTTATTGCGGGCGACTCAGCTTTGGGCTGCTCGCCGATTACGACGCTTTGCCCGACCTTGGCGACGTCGTTGCCGACTTCAAGGGCGCGCTGTTCGATCTTGGCCGCGCCGCCGAGACCGATCGTCATCGCTGGGACAGCGCCGATCACGAAACACTTTTCTCGGCCCATACGCCTGACGGCGAAACGCTGAGCGTCGCCTAAGCATCGTGCGGATTGCGCTCGCCCAGATCAACCCGGTTGTCGGCGACATCGCCGGTAATGAGCTGCTGATCACGAATTCGATTGCCGATGCTCGTGCGGCTGGCGCGGCCCTCGTCTGCCTGCCGGAGCTGGCGCTAACCGGTTACCCGCCGGAGGATCTGTTGCTGAAAGAACACGTCCTTAGCGATGTCTCCTCAGCGCTAGAGCGGATCGCTGCGCAGGTTGAAGGGATCGTCGCCGTGGTCGGCTATCCAGAGCACGACGGCGCTGTCTACAACTCAGCCGCAGTGCTCGCAGACGGACATATATGTGGCAGCTATCGCAAGAACTTGCTGCCAAATTACGGGGTCTTCGACGAACATCGCTATTTCGCGGCTGGCACTCGCGGAGCGCTGATCGAACTGAACGGCGCACTGATTGGGCTCAGTATTTGCGAAGACATCTGGAGCTCAGGCGCGCCAGAGAGTGATGAGGCGGCTGCCGGCGCGAGCCTGATAGTGAACCTCTCTGCCTCGCCGTTCCAGGCCGGTAAAGGACCCGCACGCGAGCAGATGCTCGCTGAACGAGCGCGCGAGTACGGCGTCGCCGTCGCCTTTTGCGGCCAGGTCGGCGGTCAGGATGAGCTGGTTTTCGACGGCCACTCGCTAGTTGTCGCCGCCGGCGGCGAAATCCTTGCGCGCGCGCCGCAGTTTGAGCAGTGGCTGCTGAGCTGCGAAGTTCCGCTGCAGGCGGCCGAGTTCAGCGCTGACGACCACCCGAATGTCGAGCTGATCGGCAGCTTCACGACCAACCCCGCTTCTGATGACACCAGCCTCGACCACCTGATCGCGCGCGTCAAAAGCGACGACGAGGCCGTCTATGCGGCACTAGTGCTCGGCACGCGCGATTACGCAGATAAGAACGGCTTCGGGCGCGTCGTGCTTGGACTCTCAGGTGGCGTTGACTCGGCGTTGGTGGCCTGCATCGCACATGAGGCGCTCGGCGCCGACCGCGTCAGCTGCGTCACGATGCCTTCTCAGTTCAGCTCAGAAGGAACCTATAGCGACGCCGTCGCGTTGGCCGCGGCGCTCGGCGTCGAGCTGCTTGAGCTGCCGATCGGCGGGCTGATGGAAGACTACGACGCGTTGCTCGCCGAGCCCTTCGCGGGCCGCGCGCCTGACCTCACCGAGGAAAATCTCCAAGCAAGGATTCGCGGCAACATCCTGATGGCGCTCTCGAACAAGTTCGGTTGGTTGGTGCTGACGACAGGGAACAAATCCGAGATGGCAGTCGGCTACTCGACGCTCTATGGCGACAGCGCCGGAGGCTTTGCGGTAATCAAGGATCTGCCGAAATTGCTCGTCTACCGTCTCTGTGAGCTCCGCAATAATCGCAGCGACAGTCCGATCCCGCCTTCGATCCTGACGCGCCCGCCGTCGGCAGAGCTGCGCGCCGACCAAGCCGACGAAGATTCACTTCCCCCCTATGAGATTCTCGATCCACTGCTTGAGGGTTATGTCGAGCGCGACCTCGGCGCCGAGCAGCTAGTGGCCGAAGGCTTCGACGCTGAGACGGTCAAGTTTGTAATCGGCCTGGTCGACCGCGCTGAATACAAGCGGCGCCAGCAACCACCGGGGATCAAGGTCACCGGTAAGGCCTTCGGTCGCGACCGCCGGATGCCGATTACAAACCGTTACAACAGCTAATCGCTAATTGACGGGAATCGGGCGGACGGCGATTGTCATCCGCACGAGCGCACAGAGTCGGTCCTCGTCGTCGCTGATCTCGACTTCCCAGACCCACGTTGTGCGGCCCTTGTGGCGGCGCCGCGCAACTGCGTGAATCGTCCCCGAAAGAATTGGACGCAGGAAACTTGTCTGGTTTGAAAGCCCTTGCGCTGAGCTGCCCTCGGGAACGACGCCAACGGCGGTCGCTGCCGACGCCAAGGACTCGGCGATCGAGGCAAATACGCCACCGTGAACGAGCCCCATCGGCTGCATGTGGTGTTCTCTGACGACGACGCGAGCGCGCGCCATCTCCGGGGTTAGCTCGAGCATCTCGAGCCCGTAAAGAGTGTCGAATGTGCGCTCTAGCGGCACCACTGGCTGGAGATTGGAGCCAGGCATGAAATCTGTCATGGGGCGCACGATACCGATGCCCTGCTCTACGCTAGACCCTGATGTCAACATTCGATTCGCTTCCAGCCGACCAGGGTGCCGTCCTCAGCCTGCTGCTCACGCAGCAGAAGAGCTACGGCGAGATCGCACAGGCGCTCGACCTCAGCGCGGCGGCAGTAAGTGAGCGGGCCTATGCGGCGTTGACCAGTCTGGCCGAACCGGAGAAAGCGCCGGCGTCCAAACGGCGCGCCGAAATCGGTGACTACCTGCTCGGCCAGCAGGACAGCGATGCAGCTAGCAAGACAAGGGCGTCGCTGATGCGCTCAGCCTCCGATCGCGCTTGGGCCCGCGCCGCCTCCGCGCCCTTGGCCGGGATCGCAAGCTCGTCGCTTCCGCCGATCCCGGGCGCAGAGCCGCAAGGCACGGAGCAGTCTTTGGGATCGGACGCGGCGACCGCGGATGCATACGACAGCCGATCGCGAGGCGGATTCTTCCTTATCGCCGGCGTCTGTCTGTTGATCGCGATCGGCGCTGGATTCGGACTTGGCCGCGTGACCGGGGGCAACGATCCAACCCCGACTGAGTCGGCCGCTGGCAGTGCGACGAATGTCTCTGACCCAAGCGCTACAGAGGTTGCGAGAGCGGCGCTGAAAGCGCCCGCCGGCGCACCAGCACCGAAAGCCGTCGGCTTTGCCGGCATCTCTGCGCAGTCCGAAGCACGCGTCCTTAGCGTGGTCGCCAAGGGGTTGCCAAAGGCGCCGAGCGGCTCGCAGTACGGGATCTGGCTTACAGCGAATGGCAAGGCAGCGGTATGGCTCGGCTACCTCCAGTCGGTCGGCAGCGGCGGCGTTGGCCTGCAAGGAACGCTCAACGGGGACCCGAAGGCCTACAGCGGCGTCCTTTTGACGCTCGAGCGCAGCTCGCCAGCACCAACTAACCCGTCGAAGACATATCTCGTTGGCGCGCTGCAGTTTGCAGCTGGCTAATCCGAGCTAGAGCAGCTTGCCGGGGTTCATCAGCCCGCTTGGGTCAAGCGAAGCTTTGACGGCTCGCAGCGCGGCGACGCCGGCTGCCCCGTCCTCGGCCTTGAGATAGCGGCGGTGATCAATCCCGATCGCGTGATGGTGCGTAATCGTGCCACCGTGGGCGACGATCGCGTCGCAGGCTTCACGCTTCGCGCTCTGCCACTGGCCATGGGGGTCCCCTTGTTCTTGTCTTGCGACAAAAGTGAAGTAGAGCGAAGCGCCGCTTTGGTAGAGGTGCGAGATGTGGCAGCCGACGATTGGAGCGTGCGCCGCGAGCGCGTCGCCGACGCCGCGGTACAGCAGCATTAGGTTGCTCCAAGTTGTCGAGGTTTCAAGCGTCTCGACCATCACGCCACGTTCAAGCAGGTGATCACGCAGGTACGGCGTTGAGAATCGGTTCTTGGCCCACGTCCGACCGGCGCCCGCGCCCAGGCCGACGGCGCCATGCTCTTTGAGCAGTGATAACGCCCCGCGGCGGCGCTGGTCAATCGTCCCGCTCGCCCCTTCCCAGCCGAGCACCACCAGCGCTCCTGATCCTGCCCCGCGGCCGCGGAGGTAACCCTCTAAGAGGCGGCCTTTGGCACCTTCAATCCCGGCGAAAGCCAGTCCCATCTCTGTTTCATGCTCGTCGGAAGCGCGGGCCACATCGGGCGCCTGGCCAGCCTGTTCGAGCGCACGGAGGGCATCAGCGGTAGCACCAAACGAGGGCAGCATGAATGCCTCGTAGCGCGTTACCTCTGGAGCCGGGCTGACCTCCAGCGAGGCTTCGGTGATGACGCCAAGTGCACCCTCCGAACCAGCCACTAGGGCACGCAGATCGGGGCCGGCCGCACTTGCTGGCCGAGCGTCTAGCTTCAACTCTCCTGCTGGCGCAACGAGCCTGGCCCCAACCAGCTTCTCGTCGATACGCCCGTAGCCGGTCGAAGCCTGGCCTGCTGAACGCGTCGCGACCCAGCCGCCGACAGTTGCGTACTCAAAGCTCTGCGGGAAGTGACCGAGCGTGTATCCGCGCGCTCGCAAAAGGTGTTCTAGCTCCGGTCCGCGCAGGCCCGCCGCGAAGGTCCCAATACGCGATTTCTCGTCGAGGCTGATTAGTTCGCGCAGCCGCTGAAGGTCGAGGCTGATTACGGAGTCGAAGCCACCCCGCAGCGGCGTGATGCCGCCGACGACGCTGGTGCCCCCACCAAATGGCACGACAGCGATCCCGTACTTGGAGCAGATCTTTAGTACGGCCGTGACGTCGGCGCCGTCGGCTGGGTAGACGACCGCGTCCGGAGCAGCCACACGATTACCGCTGCGCATCGAAAGTAGGTCCGGGTAGCCCTTTCCTGCGGAGTGGAGCAGTCTCGAGTGTTGGTCGGTGCGGACGTTCGTTGTTCCTACGCGCTCGCTCAGCTTTGAATGTGCGCGCTTCGAGAGCTTGCTCTTGCTCAGGCGAACCTCGGATTCCGATGGCGGTGCTAGGCGCGCAGCGATCGGCGCTCCGAAGCGGTGCTCAAGCCATTCAACGACGTGGTCCGAGAGTTCGCCGGCGTCTGCCTCTACGCCCCAGCCAGAGAAGCGCATTTCAGTTAACGGTGCCATGAATCTCCCCTAGTCGGTCCAAAGCTTCTTCGAGTTGCCGCTTGGCGGCCCGCTTCATCATCGGGCCACCGAAGCGGCCTAGTCCGCGCGCCTTGCGTTCCAGCGTGATCGAGAGTTCCGTGCCAATGTTCGGCAGCGGTTGCAGCTCAATAATTGTCTGTGATTCACGCAAGACGGCCGCAAATGGAGTCTCTTCTAGCTCTTGAACAAAGCGCCAACGGCGCGGCGCGTCGTCCTCGGCGATGACGAAGTCGGCGCGCACGTCGCGGCCCTTATCGGTCGTCAAGACCTCGGTGAACGCGTCAGGCCCATCGAGCTCTACGCGGACAACCTTTGGCCACCAGCGCGACAGTTGGCGTGGGTCGGTTACTTGTGACCAAACACTTTCGGGCGTTGCAGCAAGAGCAATCCGACCCTTAACCGAGGCCATCAGCGGCTGCTACCCGGGCGGATCGGGAGGAACCTTGCGCGCAGCTCAGGAGAGCAGCGCACGGAGGTCACCGATCAGAAGGAGGTGCTTCAGGTGCGTCGTGACCGCAGCGAGGTCCTCAAGAGCCTCTGTCGCTTCGTGGCGGCGCTCGGCGCTGCGCGACCGGAGCGACGGCGCTAGTAGCTGCTGCAGCAACGCTGACTCACGGTCGGCTGATGTCTTAAAGACGCGGAGGTTGCGTGCGCCGACTCCGTAGCGCGCCAACTCGACCGCGGCGCGGACGATTTCGCACTGGTTTTCGTCGTAGCCGTTGCTATCGCTCTCGCGACTGCTGCCGATAATCCCGTACGACTCGAGCTCACGGACGAGCTCTAACTCTGCGCCCGTTGCTTCAAGTAGCTCATCGAGCGTGCGGATCGGGCCGACCGTCGTAGTGACTACCGGGGGTAGCCGGCGCGGCTTGGCGCGGGCCTTCTGGCCTGGGACAAGGGCGTCGGACTCGCCCTCGGTACGACCAATCGCGAGCTCCTGGCGAATCACCCGAAGCGGTAGAAACTCGTCGCGCTGAAGCCGCAGAATCGTGCGCAGCCTCGCGACGTCCTCGGTCGAGTAAAGGCGGTAGCCGCCCGGCGTTCGGCGGGGGTCGATTAGTCGTTGATTTTCGAGGTAGCGGATCTTTGAGATAGAGATCTCAGGGAATTCACGCGAGAGCGACTTGCAGACGGCACCAATCGTCATCGGCTTACTACGGCGAGGTTCAGGGCGCGCCGGCGAACTGGCAATCGTTCGTTGAGCTTCGCGAGCGGAGGGCATCGGTTAGCGCGAGAGGAAGGTCAGTTTGTACTTGCCGATCTGAAGTTCGTCGGCGTCGGCGAGCTGCTGCGTGTCAATGCGGCGGCGGTTGACGTACGTGCCGTTGAGCGAGCCAAGGTCGTCGAGGAACCATTGGTCGTTTCGGCGCACAAGCAGAGCGTGGTCACGTGAGACAGTCACGTCGTCGAGGAAGATGTCGCTGTCGGGACCACGGCCGATTGTCAGCCGTTCGGAATCGAGCGCGAAGCTTTCGCCTGCCCGGCCGCCTCCACCACGTACGACGAGCAGTGCACCTTCGTTGGCGAGTAGGTCGTCGAGGTCAACGGGGACGAGTTCGCCGCTGGCCTGATCGATTCTGTAGCTGGCCGTCGACTCACGGTCTTCTTCTCCGGGCTCGCCGAGAAAGGCGCCACACTTCTGGCAGTATTTGGCTCCTTCGGCGTTGGCGAAGGCGCATTCGGAACAATGCAGCATCGGCGCGAGCATACCAGCGCTAGCCCTACGGTCAACCTTAGGTTGAGGCCGTGCGCCCAGCGAGCTGAAGGCGTGCCGAACGGAAGTACTCGACCGTCGCAATGATCAGCAATACGACGCCGACGGCGAGCATTATCGTCGCCGCTAGTGGCGCGCCACAGATGCCGAGGAAAAGGCCGCCCATCGCCGGCCATACCCCCCACCTGCCCCACCAGTTGATCTCGAGGCGGACTCCACGGCGAATCCCGTAACTACCGCCTATCAGCATCAGCAGCTCACGCGCGACGAGTACCGCGAGCAACGGCACCGGGACAAGCTCGAAGCGCCAGCAGACGATCACGCCGGAAATCACCAGAAGCCGATCAATCACTGGGTCGAGCATCGCCCCCAGGCGGCTGTACTGGCCGGTAACGCGTGCCGCGATTCCGTCGGCGTAGTCGCCCCATGCGACGACTGCGTAGATCGCTGCGGCCGTAAGCGACGCGCCGCCAGCCTGCCAGCTGACGGCGATGAAAAGAGGGATCAGCAGCAGTCGCACAAGCCCGATCGCGTTAGGAATTGTCCATGGGCGAAGCGGCGCATCTGGGAGCGTTTCCGGTGGCGGCGGGCCTGACCGGTCGAGCCCGGCAAAGCGGCGAAATGTTAGCCGCGGGCGCTTCTCGCGCGCTCCGCTCACGGCAGCTGCGCGAGCGTCTCGAGAATCACTGCTGCTGAACGCTCGTCGAGCGCAATGGGATCAAGCTCGGCCAATCCGCGGCGCGCCTGCACTTCGAGCGTTCCGCTCTCGAGCGAGCGTTTCCCAAGCGCGACCCTAAGTGGGCAGCCGAGCAGCTCGGCGTCGGTGAACTTCTCCCCCGGCCCGGCGTCCCGGTCGTCAAAGAGGACGTCGGCTCCGAGCGCGCGCAGCTCCTCGTAGAGCTTCTCGGCAGCTTCCAGTTCAGGGCTGCCGGCCTTGCCAAGTGCTACCAGCTCAATCTCCCAGGGTGCTATCGACTTAGGCCAAGCGATGCCCTTTTCGTCAGCGTTCTGCTCGATCGCGGCAGCGGCGATACGGGCTGGCCCGATCCCGTATGAGCCCATCACGATCTCCTGCTCCGCTCCGTCCTGATCGAGGAAGGTGGCGCCTAGTGGCTGCGAATAGCGAGTGCCGAGCTTGAAGATATTGCCGACCTCGATCGCTGCTTCGAGCCGGATCGGCGCGCCGCCAACTAGGTCGCCGTCTTCGACGCTGCGAATGTCGACTGCTTCAAACTCAAAGTCGCGCCCAGGTTCAACGCCGACGAGGTGGAGGTCGCGAGCGTTGGCGCCTGCAACCCATCCACCCTCCTGGCCAGCGACCGCATCATCGAGCAGCACTGGGATCTTCACCCCGACTGGGCCGATGAAGCCAGGTGGCCCAATCTGGTCGCTGATCTCCTCATCTGTCGCCGGGCGAAAGCCTTCGCCAAGCGCCGCGCGAAGTTTAAATTCGTTTACTCGGTGATCGCCACGCACGACAGCGAGGACGGTCTTTTCGCCATCGGTCACTACCGGGAAGGCTTTCATTAGAGCGGTTGCGTCCAGCTCAAGCGCAGCTGAAACCTGTTCGATTGTTTTCGCCCCCGGCGTCGACACTTCGGCAGGCTCAGCGAGCCGTTCTCCGAGTTTCGCCGCACTCGACTGAGCGCTGGCGACCTCGACATTGGCCGCGTATCCGGGCGCAAGTGCCACTTCGTTCTCTCCAGCCGGGCAAGGGGCCATGTACTCGTGCGCGCCACTCCCGCCCATTACTCCGACATCAGACTCAACGCGATACCACTCGAGGCCGCTGCGCTCGAAGATTCGGTCGTAGGCCTCGATGTGCTTTTCGTAACTCGCCTCGAGCCCCGCTTCGTCGCGGTCGAAGGAGTAAGAGTCCTTCATGATGAACTCGCGTGTTCGGAGTACACCGGCGCGTGGCCGCGGTTCATCTCGGCCTTTCAATTGGAGCTGATAGAGGACCAAAGGGAGGTCGCGGTAGGAACGCACAAGCTGCGATACGTGGAAGGTCACGGCCTCTTCGTGGGTCATTGCCAACACCAAGTCGGCGCCCTTGCGGTCTTTCAGCGAAAAGAGCTCGTCGATCTGATCGCGCCCAGTCTTCTTCCAGAGATCGCGCGGCTGGATCAGCGGCATCAGCAGCTCTTGGCCGCCGATCGCGTTCATCTCCTCGCGAATAATCGCCTCGACCTTTTGATGTACGCGGAGCCCGGCCGGCAGCCAGGTCCAAAGCCCCGCACCGAGCTGACGAACTAACCCGGCGCGCACGCCGAGGACATGCGAAAGCGCCTGTGCGTCAGCCGGGGCCTCGCGTTCAGTCGGCAGTAGCAGTTGTGACATTCTCATCGCGCGGCAAGCCTAACCCGTTCGGCGCGCTAAGTTAGGCTTGCCCGCAGATCCGACTACACAGGAGACCGACAATGGCTTTCGAAGTTCCAGCACTTCCCTACGCATATGACGCGCTTGAGCCGCACATTGATCAGGCGACAATGGAGATCCACCACGACAAGCATCATCAGGCTTACGTCGACAAGCTCAACGCCGCCGTCGAAGGGACCGACGCAGCGAACTCCTCGATCGAGGATTTGATCGCAGGCCTCTCAGGCCTACCGGCCGAGATCCAAGGTCCGGTCCGCAACAACGGTGGCGGTCACCTCAACCATTCGCTCTTCTGGGAGTCAATGAGCGCCGATGGCGGCGGGGCGCCGGACGGCGACTTGGCTGCCGCGATTGACGACGCGTTCGGATCGTTCGACGATTTCAAAGCCGCATTCGAGGCTGCCGGCGTTGGTCAGTTTGGTTCTGGCTGGGCTTGGCTTGTGTCCGACGGTGGCAAGCTGGCTGTTGTCAGCACGGCCAATCAGGACTCGCCGCTGACAGACGGAAAGACGCCGCTGCTTGGCAATGACGTCTGGGAGCACGCCTACTACTTGAACTACCAGAACCGTCGCCCAGACTATCTCAAGGCCTGGTGGAACACGGTTGATTGGTCGGTCGTCGCAGCACGCTTCGCAGCCGCCTGAACGCGAACCTACGCGCCAACGGCGACTGGGCTGCTCTTATAGCTGGATGACGCGAGCAGTCCTATTGGCAATCAGCACCTCTGCGTTGCTACTTGGCCTCTCCGCGGGCGCACATGCCGGTGCGATGATGAAGGTTGGCGTCGACGACGACCGACTGATGCAGCGCTTACCGGGCGAGGCGTCAGCGACTGCTGCCGAATGGCGCAATAGCGGCGTCGATCTCAGCCGACTGACGGTGGTCTGGTCGCGTATAGCGCCCAATGCCACCAGCGCTAAGCGCCCTGACGATTTCGACGCTCGTGATCCCGAAAGCGCTGGCTACGACTGGACTGAAGTTGACGCTGCTGTGACGGCGCTGAAAACGAACGGAATCAAGATTGAGTTGTCAGTTACTACTCCAGCGCCGATCTGGGCCTCGGAGGTGCCGTCTCGGCGCGAGCCAACCTATCGGCCCGACGCCGAAGCATTCGCTGATTTTGTGCACGCCGTCGCAAGCCGTTATGGAACACGAGTCGCCAGCTATACATTGATTAATGAGCCGAACCTTTGGCAGTGGCTGACGCCGCAGTGGAGCTGCAGCGGAGCTACGGAGTCCAGCTGCCGAGCCGCTAGTCCTGCGATCTACCGTGAGTTGTTTCGTGCCGGATACGACGAGATCAAAGCGCTTTCGCCGCGAACGCCGGTCTGGGGCGGTTCGCTCGCTCCACTAGGCACAGCGAGTCGTGGTCAGCGCCACTCGTCGCTCGGCCCTCTCTACTTCCTGCGACGCCTTGGCTGCGTCAAAGAGAATTACGCTCGCGATCGCACGAGCACTGATTGTCGTGACTTCACACCCCTTAGCTTCGATGCCATCGCGCATCACCCGCACAGCTCGTGGCTGTCGCCGCGCTCGTCCAATGGCGTTGCCGACAGCGTCACGATCGGGACTATTCCCCGCTTAACGACGGCCGTCGACAAGATTCAGGCACGCGGCGGTCTGCTTAACGGTTCGGCCGTCGCGAGCGAGGCAGCCAGCAAGCCGCTAGACGTCCAAATCGACGAGTTTGGCTACCAGACAAATCCGCCCGACGCTTGGTCGGGGGTATCGACGGCTCGCCAAGACGACTACCTGCAAGAGGCTGCGTACATGATGTGGAAGAACTCGCGCGTCAAGCTCTTCTCGCAGTATCTCTGGCGCGACGAACCGCTTGACAAGTTCACGGTCGCCGCCGGCTCCTGGCAATCAGGGCTCTACTTCGACGACGGGACGGCAAAACCGGCGGCGCGCTCCTTCCCGAATCCGTTCTGGGTTGATCTTCCGCGCAACTCTCGCCAAGCGACGGTCTGGGGCCAGGTCCGACCAGGCTCGCAGACGGAAGTTAAGGTTCAGTCTCGTCCGCTAGGACTCGCGCGCTATTCGGCGCTCCGAACGGTCACAACTAACGAGCTCGGATATTTCAGCTTCAAGGTCGTGGTCAAGGTGAAGACGGCTTTCCGCTTCTACTACGGCAGCGACGCAGTCGTCACGTCGTCTGTGAGGACCGTAAAGCCGAGCTAATTTGAAGTTCTGCGCAGTCCGAACCGGCGCTTTTGGCCGCTTGGGCTGCTTACATGTACTTATGGTTCGACCATTCTCAACTGCGGCGCTTTTAGCGCTGCTCGCGCTCGTTTTTGCCGCACCTGCCGGTGCAAGCTCGACGATGAAGATCGGAATCGACGACGACGGTCTAATGCAGCGCAGCGTGGCAACAACCGATCCGACCGCTGCGCTTTGGAAGCGGAACGGCGTTGGTCAGGGCCGCCTAACGCTGGTCTGGACGCGGATCGCTCCAGGCGCCGAGAGCACGCAGCGCCCGGCTGGCTTCAATCCCCGTGACCCGAATAGCCCCGGATACGTGTGGAGCGACGTCGATCGCGCGGTCGCGGCGCTTGAGGCCAACCAGATCGATGTATCGATCTTGGTCGCGGCCCCAAACCCATACTGGGCATCCCTAGTGCCGTCACGGCGCAGCAAGACATACAAGCCCAATCCTAAAGAGCTTGGCGACTTTTTGTTCGCGATAGCGACTCGCTACAAAGGCCGCATCAAAAGCTACCTGCCGATGAATGAGCCGAACCTTTGGCAGTACATCACGCCGCAGTATTCGTGCACTTCGAGCTCGGCGAAGAGCTGCACTCTTTCCGGAGCGGCGATCTACCGCGATCTCTATCGCAGCGGCTACACCGCCGTAAAGGCCGCTGATCCGGCAGCCTCGGTATGGATCGGGGCGCTCGCCCCTCATGGCAGGCCAGGCGTCTCACCGACCTCTTCATCGCCCGGGCCGAGCGCATTCTTCAAGGCAATGGCCTGTGTCAAGGCGGATTATGCGATCGACAGGACGAGCCCAGGCTGCAGCGGCTACAAGCCACTACTCACCGATGGCATCGCGCACCATCCTCACACCGTGATGCTTTCGCCGACCGAGCGCGACCCAGGCGACGCAATCACGACGGCGAACATACCGACGCTGACGGGACTCTTCGACCGGCTGCAGTCGAACGGCCGGATTCTCAACAGTGCGGCTACCGGAGCGGCCCAGAGAAACAAGCGGCTCGACGTTTTTATTGACGAGTACGGAGTCCAAACGAACCCGCCAGACAAACTCCAGGGCCTCTCGCCGGCCAAGCAGTCCGAGTACTACCAACAGGTCTCGTACATGATGTGGAAGAACCCGCGGGTGAAGCTGCTCGCCTTCTATCTTTGGCAGGACGAGCCTTATACGCAGGCCAAGAGTTGGGCCTGGCAGTCCGGCATGTACACCGATAGCGGTGTGATCAAGCCGTCGGGGAAGAGCTTCCCGAACCCGTTCTGGGTTGACTTGCCGAAGGGATCGAAGAGCGCAACCGTCTGGGGCCAAGTCCGGCCCGCTAACAGCGGCATAGTCACAGTGCAGATCCGCTCGGGCAGCACCGAGGCGTTCAAGACGCTGAAGGTCGTCACCCCCAGCGCAGAGGGCTACTTCTCGTTTCAGACGACGATCAATGGCAAACGCTCGCTCCGGTTCGTCTACGGCAGCCCAGCGGTGAACTCCGAGGTGCGGACGGTCTCGCCGAGCAGCAGGTAGCAGTGCCCTTCAGCGTTCAGAAGCCGAGTTCATCGGTTTGGGCTGTCACGCTCTGCGTCGCCGTGGTGCTGATCAGCGCCGGCGCAACGCCGCCGTCTACTGCGACTGCGGCTAGCGTGCGCGCACTCGTCGGAATTTCGGACCCGGTTGTCACCGGGCAAGTTGCCGGACTACTTGAGGCGACCGCGCCACGTTGGCGAGCGTCTGGGATTGATATCGCGGCCGTCACAGCCGATTGGCGTGAGATAGCCCCGGAGAAGGAGTCAAGCTCGCGGCCGGCCGGGTTCGACGGCACGGACCCGAATTCGCCGCTCTACAACTGGACCAACCTCGATCGAGTGATCAGCGTGTTGCGCGCAAACAAAATCGAGCCGCTGCTAACCGTCACCGGCCCAGGTCCGCTCTGGAGTAGTAGCGACCCCGAGCGTGGCAGCGCGCGCTACCGGCCGGCGCCAGACTTATTCGCCGACTTCGCGATCGCCGTGGCGCGCAGATACGGCGCGCAAGTAGGCCGCTACATCATCTGGTACGAGCCCAATAGCGCTGACAACTTGCGGCCACAATCGTATTGTGGGAAGTCAGGGTGCTCACCGCGTTCACCTGAGATCTATCGCGGGATCTTCAACGCCGCCGCGCAGTCGATCCGGGCCAGCGACCCAGGCGCGTCCGTTTACGCCGGTGCGCTCGCGGGCCGCGGTAGCTCCGCTCGCGAGTCAGATGACCCAGTTACGCCTGTCGCCTGGCTGCGCGCCTTCGGATGCATCACTGCCAAGGATGCCGCGGACCGCAGCTCGGCGAGCTGCGACAGCTTTGAAGCCAGCAAAATTGACGGTCTCGCCCACCACCCCGATCAACGCGGCGGCGCTCCCGCAAAGCGGCTCCGCAACACGCTCGAGGCTGGGATCGCGGACACATCGCGACTGACCCGTGTGCTGGACGCTATTCAGCTGACGGGCGGAGTGATCAACGCGCAAGACGAAGCCGCACCGGTTGATCTGTACTACACCGAGTGGGGCTATCAGACGAATCCTCCTGACGTCTTCAGCGGTGTGACGCTGGCACACCAGAGTCGCTGGCTGCAGGAAGGCGCGAAGATCGTCGATGGCCAACCGCGCGTCAAGTTGCTCGCGCAATATCTATGGCGCGACGAGCCGCTCCGCGACACCGGTCAGGGCGTCGATGCTTACGCTGGTAGTCAGAGTGGTCTGTACAGCTTCGACGGTGTCGCAAAACCGGCAGCAGCGAGCTTCCCGAACCCGTTCTTCGCGACGTCTTACTCCGGCAGTAAAGCGGCCAGCCTCTGGGGCCAGGTGAGGCCCGGAGGCACACATCAGGTGGCTATCGAGCGGCGTATCGGCGGTCGGGCCTACCGCAAGGTTGCAGAGGCCAAAACCGATGAGAGGGGCTACTTCCGGACCCGCCTACCGCTCGGCACGACAGCACAATTCCGTTACTCATGGAACGCTGGCACGAGCACCAAGACCAAGCGCTACTCCGACGCGATCACGGTGCGGCCGCGCTGAACCGAGGCTAGTCGCGGGTAAACCGGCGACCGGCGATCGGCGAGGCGACTTCGTCGATTGCCTTCTTCGGCGTCACGCCAGCAGCTGCAAGAACGTCGTCTCCGCCGCCAGACTGCTCGCTGGCAGCGGCCTCCATCGCGGCCAGTCGCTCCGGCGTCATCGCCTCGGCGTCCTCGTTCTCGGCCAGCCACTCTGCGGCTTCCGCTGCGGCCGCCTCGTCGCGTACGACGGTCTTGCCAGAGTCGTAGTAGCGATCAATCTCAGCGAACAGTTCGTCAACGAGACGGTCGGTCGGGACCTTCTTCAGCGGCTCGCCCTTCGAGAAAATCATTCCTGCGTCCTTCGCTCCGGTGATGCCAAAGTCAGCGTGGCGTGCCTCGCCGATGCCGTTGACGGCGCAGCCAAGCACTGACACCTCGATCGCATCGGGGTAAGCGGCGAGCCGCTCTTCGATCTCGATCACAACGGAATCCATGTCGAATTGGAGGCGGCCACAGGTCGGGCACGCAATCAACACAGGTCCCCGCTCGCGCAGCTTCAGCGCTTTTAGGATCTCCCAAGCGACCTTGACCTCTTCTTCTGCGTGGAAGGTTGAAAGCGAGATGCGGATCGTGTCGCCGATGTCATCAGCTAGCAGCGTCCCTAATCCCACCGCTGACTTCAGCGAGCCGGTCCAGCGAGTGCCCGCCTCGGTCACACCGAGGTGGATTGGGTAAGGGATCCGTTCAGAGAGCCTGCGGTTGGAAGCGATCGTGTTCGGGACGCTGGTCGACTTCATCGAGATTTTAAAGTCGGTGAAGTCGAGCGTCTCCATGAGGTCAACAAACTCGACCGCAGCAGTTACGAGCGCTTCAACCGGGTCGCTGTACTCAAGGTCCATCAGGTGTTTGGGAAGCGAACCGGAGTTGACGCCGATCCTGAGCGGCACGGCGGCCGCTGCCGCAGCGGTGACGACCTCAGCGACCTTCTCTGGCCCGCCGATATTGCCAGGGTTGAGACGCACACAGGCGGCGCCATTTGCGATCGCTTTCAGTGCCAGCGTGTGATTGAAGTGGATGTCGGCGATGATCGGAATCGGGGACTGCGCAACAAGCGTCTTCAGCGCTTCGGCATCACCTTCACGCGGGACTGCGCACCTGATTAAGTCGGCGCCAGCGTCGGCGCAGCGGATGATCTGTGCCAGCGTGGCATCAACGTTGGCCGTCTCCGTCTTCGTCATCGTCTGCACGGCGACTGGAGCGCCGCCGCCAATCAAGACGCCACCTACGTTGATTTGTCGCTCTGAGGCCACCTAGAGAGTGTACGAAGGAGAAGCTTCAATGGTTGCAGAGATACTCTTATCGCTCCGATGACCGCCACCACTCCCCCAACCAACGTCGCTGACTATCAGCGAATCGCAAGCGAGCTGCTCGCACCTGGTCCGGGCGGCTACTACAACGGCGGCTCTGGCGATGAGAACACTCTGAGAGAGAACGTCGCAGCATGGAGTCGGATCAAGTTACGACCGCGGGTTTGCGTCGACGTTGGCGAGGTAACTACTTCGGCGACGGTGCTCGGCGAGGAACTGTCTATGCCAATCCTGATCGCGCCGACCGCGCTTCAGAAGATGGCTCACGCCGATGGCGAACTTGCGATGGCGCGCGCCGCAGAGGTTGCGGGGACGCTGATGGTCTGTTCAACGCTTGCTAGCGCCAGTTTGGCCGAGATTGCAGACGCCGCGCCAGCGGGGCGCCGTTGGCTGCAGCTCTACCTTTGCCGCGACCGTGATGTCAGTTTCGCGCTCGTGGATCAGGCGGTCGACGCTGGCGCAACTGCGATCGTCGTAACCGTTGACGCGCCATACGCAGGCATTCGGGAGCGCGATAAGCAGAGCGGCTTTGTTGTTCCTGACGAGATCGACATGCCTGGCGTTACCGCGGCTCTCGGCCGTTCGGCTGGGCTGACGGTCGAGGAGTTCTTCTCAATGGTCGACCCCACTCTGACTTGGAATAAGCTCGAAGAGTTCATTGACCAAGCGCCATTGCCGGTTCTCGTCAAAGGGATTCACTGCGGCGAGGATGCTCGCCTGGCCTGCGACCACGGAGTCGCAGGACTCATTGTTTCGAACCACGGTGGTCGCCAGCTCGACAATGTCGCGCCGACGGCGGAGGTACTGCGCGAGGTAGTCGAAGCGGTCGGCGGCCGCGTCGAGGTGCTCGTCGACGGGGGGATCCGGCGCGGCAGTGACGTCGCAGCCGCACTAGCGCTTGGCGCCGCCGCTGTCCTTGTTGGGCGTCCGCCGCTATGGGGTCTAACCGTCGGCGGCCAAGCCGGCGCAGAGCACGTGTTGGAGCTGCTGCGTCGCGAGTTCGAGGTCGCGCTCGCGCTGCTCGGCGTAACGGCGCCTTCGAAGCTGACGAGCGCCTACGTCGCCGGCGCGTAGAGAGCTTCGATCTCAGCCGCGTACTTGGCTGCAATCGGCTTGCGCTTGAGCTTCATCGTCGGAGTCAGCTCGTCGCCTCCTGGCTCCCATTCCGCAGGCAGAAGCTTGAACTTCTTGATCTGTTCAACGCGGGCGAGGTGCGAGTTTCCTTCGTCAACAGCAACCTGGATTAGCTCCAGCAGCTCGGGGTTACTGGCGAGTGACGCGATCGATACGTCCTCTAGCCCCTGCTTCGCGGCCCATTGCGGCGCGAAGTCAGCGTCAAGCGCGATCAGCGCAGTGTTGTAAGGGCGGCCATCGCCGATGCAGCAAACCTGATCGATCAATGGCGAAGTGGTCTTGATCTGTGCCTCAATGTTGGCGGGCGACATGTTCTTGCCAGCGGCGTTGATGATCAGCTCCTTCTTGCGATCAACGATCTTCAGGTACATCTCTTCGTCGAACTGGCCGATGTCGCCGGTCGCGAGCCACCCGTCAGCGTCAATCGTCGCTGCCGTCTCGTCGGGCATGTTGCGGTAGCCCTCCATCACGAGCGGCCCCCTTATCAGGATCTCGCCGTCCTCAGCGAGCTTCAACTCGACGCCAGGAGTCGCAGGCCCGACTGTCCCGATCCGCACCTTGCCGGGTGGGTTCACGGTGCCACCACCGCAGGTCTCTGACATTCCCCAAAGCTCAGCGAGCGGCAGGCCGATCGCGTGGAAGAACTCCAACACCTCAACCGGCGTCGGTGCGGCGCCGACGTTGATCGTCACGACCTGGTCGAGCCCGAGCATCGTCCGCAGCGCAGCAAAATACTTCGCGTCGGCTTCGGCGACCGTCGCGGCCAATTCAGCAGGCACAGCTTTGCCGGCCTGTTCGAGCCGAACCTTCTCGATCGCGGCGCTGAGTGCCGCCTCTAGCGGTTCGCGCTGCTCATCGGGCTGATTGGAAACCATGCTCTCTAGCCCTCCACGGAGCTTCTCCCAAATTCGCGGAACTGCAAAGAACCAGTTCGGGCGAACCTCCGGCAAGACCTCCATCAGAAGCTTGTGATCAGGGACCGAGGTAATTTCAAAGCCCAGAACAGCTGGGATGTAGTGGTGCGCTGCACGCTCAGCGATGTGGGCCGAAGGCAGCCAACTAATGACGCGTGAGCGGCGTGGGAAGTTGACGATCTCAGATGTCCCGCGGACGGTGCACATCAGGTTGTTGTGCGTTAGTTGCACGCCTTTCGGTGGGCCGGTCGTTCCGCTTGTGTAGATCAGCGTGAGAATGTCCGCAGGCTCGATCTCGTTGGTCGCGCTTGCGCCGTCAAAATCGGCGTCGAGCAGCTCGACCTCCTCAAGCGAGGTCGTTCCGTCCACGCCGCCGGCAGGGCCCCCTACGAGGATGATCTGCGGTGGAAGATCTAGCGCTGCGCAGGCCGCTTGGACGGTTTCGAGGTATGCCGGTTCGGTGACGATGATCTTGCTCGCCGAATCGGCCAGCAGATAGTCAATCTGTGCAGGCGTATAAGTCTGATAGACCGAGAACGGCGTGCCGCCGGCAACCATCACTGCGAAGTCCACGACGTGAAACTCGGGCCTGTTGACGAGCATCATCGCGACCGTGTCGCCCTTTGTGATGCCGAGCTTCCGCAGGCCACCGGCAATCCTGTCGACCCGCTCTAGCCCTTCCCCCCACTTGATCAGAACAGAACCGTCGCGGTTCTTGACCCAGGTCTCGTCGGCGTTTTCAGCGGCCGTGATCCGCAGCGCTGCGGCCAGTGTCGGTGCCTCCATTGCGGCGTACTCAACGGGGTCATTCGCCATCTTGCGCTTCCTCTCTCTCGGTCTCCGGACGCTGGGTAAAAACTACTACTTCGCGGTCGCTTTGGGTATTAGCGCAGCGCGAAACCGTCGCCGGTGAGACGCGAGATATCGTTCGAAAGCCCGACCACGAACAGGATCAGCACGAGTACGAAGCCGATCGCGCTCGCCCGTTCCATTACCGAATACGCGATCGGGCGTCCCCTCAGCTTCTCTGCCAAGGCCCAGAAGATGTGTCCGCCATCCAGCGGCAGGAAAGGGAACAAATTGATCAGCGCCAGCGAAAGCGAAATGATTGCCAGCACACTGAGCGCCTGAGCGACGTCAAATTCAAACGATTGACGTGTCACCTCGTAGCTACCGACCACGCCTGAGATCTCCTTGCGCGCTTCTGGGTCATAGACGAGCCGCGACAGTGCGCTCATTGTCGCGTCACTGACGCGCCACATCTCGCTAACGCTGCGCGAGGCCGCCTCAACTGGCCCGAGCGTTTCGCGCGCGATTGCGAAGTTAAATCCGAGCCGCGTCTTTTTTGCAGTGGGGTCGTAACGCGGGCTAAGCAGCAGCGTCTGCGTCTGGCCGCCGCGTTCGACGACAACCCGGACCGGAGTCGTTGCCGCGCAGCCATCGGTCGGCGTGCCGGCACAGCGATGGCTCGAGATCGCTGCCCCGAGAGCCGCTGCGTCGCCCTGCTGGCCATCAACCGAGATCAGACGGTCTCCCGGAGCGAGCGCGCCGGCAGCAGGCGATCCCGGCTCAACTTGGTCGATCGTGCTGGAAGGAGAGCTGAGCCCAACGATGAGGAAGAGAGCGAAGAGGATCACGAAGGCAACCAGCACGTTCATCAGTGGCCCGGCGGCAATCACGAAGATGCGCTTGTTGACCGCCATTCGCGAGTAGGAGCGGGCCTGGAGTTCGGGCGCGATCTCCTCGTTCGGGTTCATCCCCGTGATCCGCACGTAGCCGCCAAGCGGGATCACGCCGATGCAGTATTCGGTTTCACCTTTCGTCTTCTTCCAGATATGGGGTGGGAAGAAGAGTGAGAAGCGTTCGACCCTCATGCCAACGCGCTTTGCCGCCCAGAAATGGCCGAGCTCGTGAAGCATCACTAGAGCCGAGAAGCCGAGAAAGGCGAGCAGATAACTCATCGCAACGAGTGTAGGAGCAGTTCGCTAGGTCAGCGCCGCTAGAAGCTCGGTGGCTCTAGCTCTGGCTTCTCTGTCGGCCTCGATCAGCGTTTCGAATGAGTAGCTCTGTTCGATCGTGGCCGCGGCGAGAGTCGTTTCTATCGTGGACGCAATGTCGAGGAAGCTGCAGCGCTGATCAAGGAAGGCCGCGACAGCGACCTCGTTGGCCGCGTTCAACACACATGGCGCAGTGCCGCCCTGCTTGCCGGCCGCGATTGCGAGCGCCAGACAAGGAAAGGCTTCGTGATCAACCGGCTCGAAGGTCAGCGCGCCGAGTTGAACGAGGTCGAGCTGCTGCAGGCCCAAGCTGGCGCGCTCTGGCCAGTGGAGAGCGTAGGCGATCGGCACCTTCATGTCGGGATAACCGAGGTGCGCGAGAGACGAGCCGTCAGCGAGCGAAATCATCGAGTGGATAATCGACTGAGGGTGAACTACGACGTCGATCGCGTCGTATCGGGTGCCGAATAGTTGGTGCGCTTCAATCACCTCGAGACCCTTGTTCATAAGCGTCGCTGAATCGATCGAGATCTTTCCGCCCATCTGCCAGGTTGGGTGGTTTAGCGCCTCTGCGACCGTCACCGACTCGAGTTCGCTGCGACTGCGCCCTCGAAACGGCCCGCCCGAGGCGGTTAGCGTGAGCCGTTCAATCGTTCCCGGGGCTTGCCCCTGTTCGCTCGCTATTAGCTGATAGAGCGCGGAATGCTCTGAGTCGACCGGAATCAGACGCGCGCCGGTTGCGGCCGCCAGTTCGATCACGAGCTCACCACCAACGACGAGCGATTCCTTGTTTGCGAGAGCAAGGTCAATGCCTTCACTCAGCGTGACGACGGTTGCCGCTAACCCAGCCGAGCCGACGATTGCGTTCAAGACAAGGTCAGCGTCGGCGCCAGCAATCAACTGAGAGAGCGATTCAGGGCCGCTCAGAACCTCGCCGTCCCAAGCAGAACGCGCCTCCTCCGCGCTCTGCGGGTCGGCGATCGCAATTCGCCTGACATTCAGCGCCTCCGCTTGCGCAACGAGCAGCTCCCAGTTGCGGTCGGCCGAAAGCGCAACCGGCTCGAGCCCGGTAGTGGTTGCGACGACATCGAGCGCCTGCACGCCGATCGAGCCAGTTGAGCCAAGGATTACAAGACGGCGCATCGGCAAGACACGCTAGAGCAGCGCACTCCATACGTAATAACCAGCGACAATCGAGAAGCAAACCGCGTCGAGTCGGTCGAGCACGCCGCCGTGTGCGCCGAAGATCGTGCCCGAATCCTTGACGCCGGCTTCGCGTTTGACGTAGCTCTCAAAGAGGTCTCCAAGTGGCGCGATCAGTGCCACGGAGGCGCCAAGAATAAGCGCGTCGACGCCGCTAAGCCAGTCGAAGTAGAGCCCCGTGAACCACGCTGCTGCGGTGCCCACGACAATCCCAATAAGCAGTCCTTCGACCGTTTTCGCTGGGGAGATCGAAGGCGCTAGCTGTCGCCGTCCGAAGGCTCGCCCTCCAAAGTAGGCGCCGGTGTCGGTGAGGAACGTTGCGATCAGTACGAGGAAGACGATTGCTGTGCCATGGATTAGCTCGCGAAGCATGATCGCGTGGGCGAAGCCCAACCCGATCCAGATCAGCCCGAGCATTGCCAGCGCCAATCCAGGCAGGCTGGTGCTCTGGTGGTCGCCGATGCTGATCAGGAAGACGACGACCAGCGAAACAACCAGCGCGAGCAGCACACGCGACGGACCACCGGTCTCAGCGGCAACGAGAATCAGCAGCAAACCGACGAAGCCGGCAAAAATCGGCGGCGACAGCCGCTCGAACATCGAGAACAGCTCGCGCAGCGCAATTACGCCCAGAACGAAAATGCCGATAGCGAAAATCCAACCACCGATCGCTACTAGCGCGATCGCCAATAGCGCGAGCGGCACAGCCGTCGCTACCCGCGCCGTAAGGTCGGAACCGCTGTTACGTAGCTCGAGCCAACGTAGGCGGCCAGTTCGAGAGCGATCGCTCGCCGTCTTGTCCTCGTCGATCATCGCCCTCCAAACCTCCGCTCGCGATCCGCGAACTGAGCAAGCGATTCGGCGAAGCCGTCACGGCCGAAGTCTGGCCACATCTCGTCGCGGAAAACCAGCTCTGAATAAGCGCACTGCCAAAGTAGGTAGTTCGAAACCCGAACGTCTCCCCCAGTTCGGATCAGAAGATCAGGATCGTGCATCTCGGGCGCGTAGAGAAGACTGGCGAATGCCTCCTCGCCGCCTCCGGCGTAGCGTGCAGCGGCGTCGACAATCTCGGCGCGAGAGCCGTAGTCAAAGGCGATGAAAAGCGTCAGCAGATTATTGCTCGACGTCTCTGCCTCGGCCCACTCGATCCGCTCCAACAGCGTCGGCCCGATGCGGTCGCGGCGGCCGATGAAGCGCATCCGCACGCCTTCGCCCTTTAGCTCTGGCGTTTCGCTCGTGATTCGCTCTGCGAACATCTCCATCAGGCCAGCGACTTCCGCGGCAGGACGAGCCCAGTTTTCAGTCGAAAACGAGTAGACGGTCAGCTCTTCGATCCCAAACTCGACGGCGTCACGAAGCCGGGCTTTGACGTTGTCGGCCCCCGCGCGGTGACCTTCAAGCGTCGGCAGACCATTCTGCTCGGCCCAGCGCCCGTTCCCGTCGGTGATGATCGCGACGTACCGCGCCGCCGCCGCGGGATCGGTCATCAGACCTCAGTGATCTCTGCTTCTTTTCCCTTGAGGTGGGTGTCAAGGCTGGCAATCTTCGCGTCGGTCAGCTTCTGCAGCTCCTGCTCGGCGCGGTGCTCATCATCAGCTCCAGCATCTCCCGCCTCACGCAGCTCGCGCAGATCCTGCATTACGTCGCGGCGGACGTTGCGGATCGCGATCCGGCCCTCTTCGGCAATTGATCGCACAACCTTCACGAGCTCAGCGCGACGCTCCTCGTTGAGCTCCGGAATAGAGAGCCGAATTAGCTTGCCGTCGTTTCCTGGCGTCAATCCGATGTCCGAATCGATGATTGCCTTTTCGATCAACTTGATCGAGGAAATGTCGAACGGCTGGACGGTAAGGAGCCGCGCCTCGGGGGCGTTGATCGTCGCCAGCTGCTTGAGCGGGGTCGCAACGTCGTAGTAGTCAACCATCACGCGGTCCAGCAGCGCTGGGCTAGCGCGGCCGGTGCGAATTGTCGCGAACTCAGCGTTCGTGCTTTCGACCGTGAGCGTCATCCGCTCACCAGCGTCGGCTAGTAGTTCGTCAATTAGATCGCTCATGTCTTAACCAAGGTTCCCACAGCGCTCCCGCAGACTATCCGGTCGATGTTCTGCTCGTCGTCCATATTGAATACGTGGATCGGCAGGCCGTTCTCCATGCAGAGCGTCAGCGCGGTCGCATCCATCACCTTCAGCTCGCGCTGAATCGCGTCCATGTGCGTAATCTCAGGGATCAGTTCGGCGCTTGGGTCCATCTTCGGGTCGGCGCTGTAGACACCGTCGACGCCATTCTTGGCCATCAGGATTACTTCGGCTCGCACTTCAGTGGCGCGGAGAGCGGCGGCAGTGTCGGTCGTGAAGAACGGATTGCCGGTTCCTCCAGCAAAGATCACTACGCGGCCCTTCTCAAGGTGCCGCATCGCGCGGCGCCGAATATACGGCTCAGCAACCTCGGCGACTGCGATCGCTGACTGCACGCGGGTATGAACGCCAATCCGCTCGAGCGAGTCCTGCAAGGGCAGCGCGTTGAGCACCGTTGCAAGCATTCCCATGTAGTCGGCCGTCGCGCGGTCCATTCCGGCCGCTGCGCCGCTCATGCCTCGGAAGATGTTGCCGGCGCCAACGACGATCGAAACCTCGATCCCGCGGTCGTGGACGACCTTGATCTGCTGCGCGACTGCGTTGACCCGGTTGGGGTCGGTACCGAAGTCGAGTTCACCCATCAACGACTCACCGGAGAGTTTGATCAGGACCCGCCGGAATACCGCCTCGTCGGCCATGAACGGAGGCTACTCTCCTACGGCGTAACGGTCGAACCGCGAGACGACGATGTTCTCGCCTGTCTTGGCCGAGAGGTCCTCGCGTAGCTGCTCGATTGTCTTTCCTTCGTAGCGATCGGCGTTTACGTGCTTCTGGCGCAGCAGCACAACCTCATCAAGCCACTTGTCGAGCATTCCCTGCACGACCTTCGGACGCACGTTTTCGGGCTTGTCCGCCGCCTGCTCCGCGAATACGCGTTCTTCTGCCTCGCGCTCCTCGGCCGGCACCTGATCAACGTTGACAAAGCGCGTCGCCGGTGAGGCAGCGATGTGCATCGCAATCTCGCGAGCGAAGGCCACGAACTCATCGTTGCGGGCTACGAAGTCGGTGTTGCAATTGACCTCGACGAGCACTCCTACGGTCCCGGTTGCGTGGATATAGGACTGCACCGTGCCTTCGGCAGCCTCGCGGTCGGCGAGTTTGCCGAGCTTGTTGCCCATCTTGACGCGCAGAATCTCGGTTGCGCGCTCGGCGTCGCCATCGGCTTCGGTCAGGGCCTGTTTGCAGTCCATCATTCCGGCGCCGGTTGCCTTGCGGAGCGCCGCCACATCTGCCGCCTTTACTTCGCTCACTTTGACTCCTCGCTCGCAGCGTCCTCTGGCGTCGCGTCAGCGACTGGAGCTTCCTCAGCAGCGGGGGCTTCTTCAGCAGCGGGGGCTTCCTCAGCGACTGGCGCCTCTTCAGCGGCCGCCGCCTCTGGTGGCTGCGCCGCCGCTAACTCAACGGCCGCAGCTTCTGCGGCAAGACGCTCTGCCTCTTGGACCTTCATTTGCTCGGCCTGCTCGGCTTCAATCTTGACCTGTTCCTCGGCGCGGATGCGGGCCTGCTCTTCAGCTTCAACGCGCGCTTTCTCCTCGTCGGCAAGGAAGCTGAGACGGGCTTCGGCAATCACATCTGCGAGGCCATCTGAGATCACCTTGCATGAGCGGATGGCGTCGTCGTTTCCAGGGATCACGAAGTCGATCCCGTCCGGGTCGCAGTTCGTGTCGACGAGTCCGATCACTGGGATTCGCAGCCGCTGAGCCTCGCGCACGGCGATCTCCTCAACGTTGACGTCAACGACGAAGATCGCGTCGGGGGCGCGCTGCATGTGCTTAACCCCACCGAGGTTCGCGCGCAGCTTCGTCAGGTCGGCGATCGCTGACATCCGCTCACGCGTTGGCAGCAGCGCTAGCTGGCCTTCGGCCTCGTAGCCCTCAAGGTCGTGGAGCCGGCGAATTCGCTGACTGATCGTCTGATAGTTCGTCAGCAGACCGCCGAGCCAGCGGTGGTTTACGTAAGGCATCCCAGCGCGCTCCGCCGCATCCTTGACCGAATCACGAGCCTGCTTTTTCGTACCAACAAAGAGGATGATGCCGCCGCCGCGAGCAATCTGCTCGACAAAGGCCTGAGCCTCAGCAAGCAGCACCTCGGTGCGGAGCAGGTCGACGATGTAGATGCCTTCGCGCTCACCGAAGATGTAACGGCGCATCTTCGGATTCCAGCGGCGCGTCTGGTGGCCAAAATGGACTCCAGCCTCCAGCAGTTGCCTCAGTCCGACCGCGTTTGTGGCGGTGGTCATACGTACTCCCTTGGTTGTCTTCGGATAAAACCCGCAGCGAGTTGTTGGATCCCGACTTCGCGCTTAGCGCGTGGCGGGCAGGGCCGACAATCCGTTGATCCGCGGGGTAGCGGTTGATTGAGCCTCCATAGTAGCCGGAAACGATCCCCGCCAGCCGTCAGCTGGCCGTGGTTGCGGCTTCTAATGCCGCTCCAAGATCGGGCGGTAGCTGCGACTGGACGTCGACCTCAGCGCCGCTAGCTGGGTGTTTAAAGCGGAGCCTTGTGGCGTGCAGGAATTGGCGACTGAGGCCGTAGCTCGGGCCACCGCCATAGCTTTGGTCCCCGACGACAGGGAGCCCAATTGCTTCGAGATGGGCGCGAATCTGGTGTGTGCGACCGGTGTCTAGTGTCACGCGGAGAAGCGTCGACTCCGGCAGTGACTGCTCGATTTCGAAGTGCGTGATCGCGGAGCGCGGCCGGTCGGTGTCGAGCGATACCTTCGTGCGGTTGCGACGGTCGCGGCCGATCGGCGCGTCGATCGTGCCGGTCCGCGAAGTCGGACGACCATTGACGAGCGCGAGGTATTCTCTTGTCACTTCGCGCTTCGACATGGCGGCTCGCAGGGCCCGGTGGGTGGGTTCATCTCGCGCGACCACGAGAAGGCCTGAGGTGTCGCGGTCGAGCCGGTGGACGATGCCGGGGCGCTCTGGGTCCTCTCCCCCCGCGGCACGTCCGGCGAGCGCCTGCACAAGCGTGCCGGTCGAGTGCCCTCGCGCCGGGTGGACTACGACTCCTGCTGGTTTGTCAACGACGAGCAACGACTCGTCCTCGTAGGCAATCCGGAACTCGGCCGCTGGCCCACCATCGGGCCGAATCTCGCGAAGGTCGCTCTCGTCGATCTCCACGACCGAGCCGGCTGCCGGCTTAGATGATTTCGGCGCAACCTCTCCATCAACGGTCACTTGACCGGCGGCGATCAAGCGCTGGGCGCGTGCGCGCGAACCAAGCGGGACAGCGAGCAAAGCGTCAAGCCGCTCGCCGCCGTTCGTCGCGTCGACCTCAATTCGCATCTGCCGTACCGCTTCTGCGCTGCCGGCGTGCGTCAATCTCTACGAGGACAACGAGCGCGATTACACCGACCGTGATAGCCGCGTCGGCGAGGTTGAATGCCGGCCAGTGCGGCAGTTTGATGAAATCACTGACAGCTCCGGCCCTAATCCTGTCGATGATGTTGCCGACCGCGCCGCCGACCACAAGGCCGGTTGCCAGCCAGATCAGCGGAGTTTGAAGATGGCGGAGGAAGTACCAGAGCAATAGAGCCAGAGCCAGGCCGATGAAGACCGGGACGATGATGCCGCCACCGCTCAACTGGCCGAAGGCAACGCCGCTGTTACGGACGTCAACGATCGTGATCAGGCCACCGAGTATTTCGTCGCCGCCGGACCCCGAAACAGCGTTTCGGGCAAGCACCTTGGTCACCTGGTCGAGCGCAACAACGACGATCGCCGTCAGTCCGGCGAGCGCGATTACGCCGCTCTCTTTGTTGCTCATCCGGCGATTAGCCTGACGACCAGCCCGCCGCCAATCGTCAGCACGAGGATCGCAACCAGCGGACTGAGGTCGAGCGGGCCAATCGCCGGGATGAAGCGCCGAAAGATTCTCAGGTAGGGCTCGCAGACCTGCCGTAGGAAGTCGAGCACGCCGATCAGAAAACGGTTGTAAGGGATTCTGCCGCCGAACGATTGATAGAGCGAGCTGAGGATGTAGGCGATGATCAGGATTGTGTAAACGTCGACCAGCGCGGCAAGATAGTCCGCGGCGGTGCTCCTCGCGGTCATTAGGGGCAGGCCGGCGAGCAGGCTCATTTGCTCCGCCCGAGGACCGCGTCCATCGCAGCCTTGAAGCCGTCGCTCAGCGGCTTAGAAAGCACAGCTAGGCCCTTCTCGGTGACGCCCCCGGGCGTCGCGACCTCGCGGCAGATCTGCTCGCTGTCGTTGGAGCGGGCGACAAGCAGAGCGCTTGAACCCTTTAGCGTCGAGCCGACAAGCTGTTTCGCCGTCGCTTCGTCCATTCCCTCCGCGACGGCTGCTTCGACCTGCTTCTGCGCGACGAGCGCAAGGTAGGCCGGCCCGACGCCACTAATTCCAGTTAAGACTGCGAAATCGGACTCGTCGATTGCCACGACGTCGCCAAGTTCGGCCAGCAGCGCGACAACCTCGGCGAAGAGCTCCGGGTTGCCAGCATCGTCGTCGACGATGCCGATTGTCGACTGGCCGATCTCAACTGCCAGATTCGGCATGATCCGAAAGACGTGAGCGCCTGGGTAGGCGGCGCGGAGCTGTTCAACTGTGACGCCGGCGAGAATCGAAACAACCAGCTTCGCCTGGCCTGCGATCTCGGCCGCCACCTCTTCCAGCTGCTTCGGCTTGTGGCAGAGAATTACTAGGTCGCTGTTCGCCGCCACTTCGCTGTTGCTTGCCGCAGCGGTGCCTCCGACGAGCGTTGCCAGCGCCGCGGCTTGCTCAAACTCCAGCGCCGAACAAGTAACCGGTCGCTTCCAGCCGACGGCCAGAGCGCGAGCCATGTTGCCGCTACCGATAAGTCCGATTCGCATAGTGCCCGAACCGTACCGCTTGGCCGGGCGCGCGAAGGCGCGCCGCGAGCTAACTCTGGTTGAAGAAGCCCTTTTCGATCAGCGACGCGCGCTCTTCAGCTGAGATCTCAACGTTGCGCGGAGTGAGCATGAAGACCTTTTCGGCGATCTTTTGCATGCCGCCGTCGAGGCCGTAGGTGAGGCCGCTAGTGAAGTCGATCAGTCGTTTGCTCAACTCAGAGTCGGTTGACTGGAGGTTGAGCACGACCGGGATGCCATCACGGAACTTGTCGGCAACCTGCTGGGCGTCATTGAAGCTCTTTGGGATCACCAAGTGAACTCGGTCGGCAGAGCCGCCGTTACCGCCACCTGTCGAGCCCGAACGCGGTTTGCCAGCGCCCCTGCGTGGTTCGTCGTCGGGGAAGATCTCTTCGATCTCATCGCTCTTACGACGCTTCGAGAGCCGCTTTACGTTCGTCCGGCCGCGGTAGCGGCTTTCGAGCTCCGCTTCTGGTTGAAATGAGCCTGTTTCGGGGGCATACGGGTCGCGATCCTCGGCCAAGCCGAAGTAAACGAGCGCGCGGTGCCATGTATCGCTAAGAGCCATTCGACAAGTTTACCCGCGCAGCGGCGTTTTGCCGGGGAAAAGCGTGCGCGCCATTAACGCAGTAGACGGCTGCCAATTCGCACGATCGTTGCGCCCTCTTCGATTGCGACGGCAAAATCTTGCGTTGTACCCATCGATAGCTGCTCCAAACCAAGACTTCTGGCCATCTCTCGCAGCGCCGAGAAGCTCGCTCGGCTCTGCTCTGGGTCGGCGGCCAGAGGCGGCATTGTCATCAAACCGACGACCGGCACCGGGCAGCGGGCGATGAACTGATCAAGCTCGTCGGGCGCGACACCAGCCTTTTCTTCCTCTCCGGCAACGTTGACCTCGATCAATACTCGCGTTTCTTCGGTGTGGTGCTTGTCGAGCTGCGCGAGCACCGATTCACTGGCGACCGAATGAATCAGTCGGACGTAGGGGACGATCAGCTTGACCTTGCGACTCTGCAGCGCGCCGATGAAGTCGAACGTGAACTGCCCTGGGAAGGCTTCGGCACGCGCAACTAGGTCCTGCGCGCGGTTTTCGCCGATCAAAGTGATCCCGGCGGCCAGTAGCTCGCTGCTGTCAGCGATCGGGACGTACTTTGCGGCAAGCACCACTTCGACCTCTGCACGGCTGCGCCCTGCGCGCTCGCAGGC
>JBIHZY010000182.1:0-3262 GCA_044240185.1 Solirubrobacteraceae bacterium | reverse complement strand
TCGGCGCCAAGGCGCATCGTGCCGCCAAGATCGGAAACCTCTTTCTGCTCCGGCAGCAGGTCGATTACGGGCCACTCAGTTTCAAGGTCGAACTCGGTCGAATTGGCGCCGTCCATTCCGGCGATCGAGCGAGCGAACTCACAGACCGCCATCTGCATTCCAAGGCAGACGCCGAGGTATGGAATCTTCTGCTCGCGGGCTACGCGGACAGCACGGATCTTGCCTTCGATGCCGCGACCGCCGAAGCCACCAGGGACAAGGATTCCGTCCGAGCCACCAAGGCGCTCGAGCGCAACCTGATCATCAACGAGGTCCTCGGAGTCGACCCAATCAATCTCAACGTTGGCTCCAGCGAGATTTCCGCTGTGCAGCAACGCTTCGGTGACCGACTTATAGGCGTCTGCCAGCGCGATGTACTTGCCAACGAGCGAAATCTTGACCGGCGCGGTCGCCTCAGCGGCGCGTGTGACGATCGCGTCCCATTCGCTGAGGTCGGCCGGAGCGGCATCGATCCCAAGCTCGTCGCAGATGAAATCGTCGACCTTCTGCTCGCAATACCAGAGCGGCACCTCGTAGATGTCATTTACGTCCTTGGCTGAGATCACGGCCTCAACTGGGAGCGACGCAAACAGCGCGATCTTCTTGCGGATATCGACGGAGAGCTCGCCCTCGCTGCGGCAGAGCAGCATGTCGGGCTGAATACCGATCCTGCGCAGCTCATTGACCGAGTGCTGCGTCGGCTTCGTCTTCAGTTCGCCCGCGTGGCCGATGTACGGCACGAGCGTGAGGTGGATGAACATGCAGTTGCGCCGACCGACGTCAACCGGGAACTGGCGGATCGCTTCAAGGAACGGGAGCGACTCGATGTCGCCGACCGTTCCGCCGATCTCAGTGATGACAACATCAACGTCGCTTGTCTCCGCGATCAGCTTGATCCGTTGCTTGATCTCATCGGTGATGTGGGGAACGACCTGAACGGTTGCTCCGAGATAGTCGCCGCGGCGCTCGCGCCGAATCACGGCGTCGTAGATGCCGCCGGCTGTGACATTCGAGGCGCGAGTTGTGTTGGAGTCGGTGAAGCGCTCGTAATGGCCGAGATCAAGGTCGGTCTCGGCGCCGTCCTCGGTGACGAAGACTTCGCCGTGCTGGTAAGGGGACATCGTCCCGGGATCGACGTTGATGTACGGATCGAACTTCTGTAGGCCGACGGTGAGACCGCGCGCTACAAGCAGCCGCCCAATCGAGGCGGCGGCGATTCCTTTACCGAGGGATGAGACGACTCCGCCTGTGACGAAGATGTGACGGGGCTGGCGTTGGGCGTCAGGCACGATGAACAATTCTCCCTAATGAGTCTAGATGACTGAGTCCCGGAGTTGATTCGACGAGCGTGTTGATCGAACGAACTTCTCCGTAAATGGTTAATAGAACGAGCACTGCGGCTGCAATCGCAAGCCCGGTTGTACCGAGCACGAGTACGAGCCAGATGCCGGCAACAGCGCCGACGACATTTGAACCGCTGTCGCCAAGAATCCCGCGCTCGCGCAGATCGAGCGCGCCGCAGACGAGAATCGGACCGACCCATAGGCCAAGGCTGAAGAGTGAATCGAAGCTCCAGGCCCCGAGCGTGCAGCCGACGCCAACGAGCACGAACACTTTGACCGACCGCCCCGGCCTCAGATCAAAGAGGTTGAAGAGATTGGTCGCGAGCACGATTACTAGCGAGGCGAGCAGGAAGCGGGCGATTCCGTCCTGCGTCACGGCGCACCAGGCAAGGGCCAGCCCGAGCGTTCCATAGGCTTTAAGAGCGCCGGTGCTGAAGGCGCCGCTCAGTGCTGCGCCTCCATGCCCGCGCCACCCGCGCGCGCTTCCAGCGAAGGCGTCGTCGGCAATACCGAGCGCGATGACCCCAAGAACCAGCGGCAAGCCGACGAGGTCGAGCGTATTCAAATCGAACAGCCCAGCAAGCAACGCGAGCGGGACCAGCGCTGCGAGCGCGGCTGCCGGGATGAGCAGCCCAAGCGGACACGGCAGCATCTCGTCGCGGTAGTTTGAGCGCAGGTGACCACCGTCGGTAAGGAAGCTCACGAGCGGACCGCAGAGCACTAGCGCGAGGAGGAGAGAGAGGATCAGTGGGAGCGCTGGCACCTGAGCAACCTACATAGCGGCGCGGACGATCTTTTGCGCTCGGCCGGGTCGCTTCGCTACCTTTGGGGCAAGCCCGAACAAGGAGAACACGATGACCAGCGAAGAGCCCACCCAACCCGCCGAGATGACCGACGAGCAGTGGCGCCAGAAGCTCGACCCTGAATCTTTCGCAGTGCTTCGCGAAGCGGCGACCGAGCCCGCTTTCACCGGTGCCTATAACGACGAGAAGGGCGCTGGGATGTTCCGCTGCAAGGGCTGCGACGCGGAGCTCTTCGCCTCCGACACTAAGTTCGATTCCGGCTCCGGCTGGCCGAGCTTCACCGATCCCGTCGTCTCCAGCGCAGTCACATTGGTCGACGATAACTCCCACGGGATGAGCCGCACCGAAGCGGTCTGCGCCAACTGCGGCGGCCACCTCGGCCACGTCTTCGATGACGGACCGGGCGCCAGCGGCCAGCGCTGGTGCATTAACTCCGCTGCTCTTGATTTCGAAGAGCGCGAGTAGCTGTTAGTCGGCTGCTAGCTCTGGCCCTGGCAGCAAGCTGCCAGCGTCAGGCCCGCTGCCAAAGCTGCCCTGCGCGCCCGCGAGTGCGAAAACTAGCGCCGCCTGGCCAGCGGTCTCGTTGATGTTGTCAACGCTTGAAAGCCCGTTCGAGCGGTACCACGCGACCTGGCTTGGGCTCGTCGTCGTCGCCTGAACGCCAACGACCGGGCTGCGCGTCTTCGTGAGGCCATCCATCAGCCCTCCATCAAGCAGATTCGTTTCGGCCGCCGCTTCTGGATCGGGCAGGCGCGGCATGCGCACAACGACGATCGCGTCAAATGGCCCGAGGCCACCGGCGCGGGTCGTGAACAGCACGTCGGCCTCAGCTCTGAGCAGCTTGCCGCCAAGGATCATCTGGCGACCGATCGTCCGCCCGAACGAGCCGAGTAACGCTGTTGAGCTGTCGAGCTGCGCGTAACGACTAGAGCCAGCATTGGCTGCCAGCGCAGCGGTGTCTGGCGGCTCTTTTAGTGCCAAGGTTCCGCTCAGCTCAGCGCCCGTCGCCTCCAGCGCCGCGCGGACGTCGTCAGCGATCGCCTCGTCGGGCTCGCCGAGGAAGAGCAGCCCGACCTT
>JBIHZY010000181.1:0-3294 GCA_044240185.1 Solirubrobacteraceae bacterium | reverse complement strand
GGCGCGCGCCAGTCGGGGTAGAGCGTCTTCATGTGGGCCATTACATCGGCCTCGCCGGTGTGCAGCTCGGAGTCGTAACCGATCCGCTGCTGGCGCTCGAAAACCTCTTCAAGGTCGCCACGCTGCGACTCAGGCCCGAGCGCGATGTAGCCGGAGCTGTGGTAGTTCAAAACCTCAGCGTCGGCCTCCCACATTTCGACGCAGGCCGCCATCAGTTCGGCCATCGCTGGCTGGTAGTAGTTGTTGCGAACGACGCCGCAGGCGATGCCGGAGGCACCGGCGGCGACTTTGCTCTTGTCGATAACGAGCACTTCTTCGCCGCGCTCTGCGAGCGAGCGGGCGGTTGAGAGTCCGTGGACTCCGGCGCCGATTACGAGGTAGTCGACTGAGGCGGGAAGGCTAGCTGACATTTTTGAGGCTCCTTGTGTAGTTGCCGTGTAGGCAATACTATTGCCTAACGTGTTCCCTGACTCTACAAGCCAACCGGACGGGAAGCCAACGGCGATGCGCCCCGTTGCAGCGGTTGCCCGTGCGGCAACGCTGCTCGACCTCTTGGCGGCCGCACCGGATGGCCTTGGGACTAACGAATTGGCCCGCCAACTGGGCGTAAACCCGAGTAATGCCTCGCGCCTGCTGGGTACTTTGCGGGCAGCAGGCTTAGTAGATCGCGTTGCAAGTGACGGCCCTTGGCGGCTGGGCCTTCACCTCGTCGCGCTTGCCGACCACGCGCTCGCTGCGCTCGACGTGCGCGAGCTCGCGCGGCCCGCGATGCGCCAGTTGGCTGCTGAAACAGGCGAAACGGTCACGCTCTCTGTATCGGCCGGCGGTGAGTCGGTCACGGTTGAGTTCGTCCCCGGGGCTGGCAGCGTTGTAAGCGTCGCGCAGCTCGGGCGGCCGAGCGTCGCCCACGCGACTGCAACCGGCAAGGTGATGCTGGCCTTCGGCGATGTTCCGCTGCCGCAAGGCGAACTCGCGATCTACACCGAGCGCACGATTACCCAGCGCAAAGAGCTCGCCGCCGTCGTCAAGGCCGCTCGCGCGCGAGGCTACGCCGAAGCGGTCGGCGAACGTGAAGACGATCTAGCAGCGCTCGCGGTACCGATCATCAGCGCCGGCGGGCGGCTAATCGCAATCCTCGGGCTACAAGGCCCAGAGTCGCGGCTGACAGCGAAACGTCGCGTGGCCGTGATTCCGGCGCTAGTCGAAGCAGCAGCCGACGTTGCCACTGCGCTCGGTGGCGCGCCGCGCTAACGCGGCCGCGCCACCGAGAGCGGTACTAGTGGCCTTCTGGTGCTTCCCAGCCCTCGAGGACCGGTGGCACGTAGTTGGCGCCAACCGTCTTTGAACCCTTGACCCACGGGCCCAGCTCGGGCTGCGCGAACTTGGCGTAGCGCTCCTTCAGAACCGTGCCGTACGAGTTGCCCGACTGCAGGTGCTTGATTAGAACCTTGCGAGCGATCTCATCCTCGCGCCCTGCAGGGATCTCGTAGTAGATCTTCAGGAACGAGTTCGAGTAGCGGTCGAAGACGGCTGGAGTGCCCTCTTCTTCGAGCAGCGTGATGTCCTCGAGCCAGTTGATGTCGCCGCCCGGTGTGGACTCCTGCAGATCGATTCCGTCGATCTCAGAGATGTCCTCCTGGTAGGCAAACCGCTTGCCCGTCAAGTACTCGGAGTCGATCGAGACGATCTTCTCTGGGTCCTTGCGGGGGTTGGAAACGCTTTGGTCGTTGCTCATTATCAATCTCCTCTTCAGTCCTGTGCCGCGACGGTGTTGCCTGGCTGCCCAACAAACTGCTGCGCCTGGCCTTCGAGGTGGCTTTCGAGCATCTGCTTCATCTCCTGAAGCGTGCGGTCCTCAGTCACGCCGGGGATGTACTCGGTGCCGGCGAGAGGCACCTTCGCCATCGCCGCCGCCTCAACAGTCAGAGCGCAGAGGTCTTCCGGCTCGAGGCTGTGGATGTCGGTCTTGCCGCAGGCACGTGCCAGCAGCTGGACTTCCAGCGTCAGCGTGTGGAGGTAGTTGTAAACCCGCTCGGCTGCCTCATCAACGTCGAGCCGCTTGCGCAGCTCAGGGTCTTGAGTTGCGATGCCGACTGGGCAGCGGCCGGTGTGGCAGTGGTAACACTCGCCAGCCTCAACGCCGTGGGCGCCCATGTAGTCGGTGACGCCCTCGATCTCCTTGTTGCAGTTCATCGCGATCAGCGGGCCGTAACCCATCGCGACGGCCTTGGCACCGAGCGAGAGGCACTTCGCCACATCGCCACCGTTGCGGATGCCGCCGGCGACGACGAGATCGATCTCGTCGGCAAGGCCAACATCCTCAAGTGCGCGGCGAGCTTCCGGGATTGCCGCCATCAGCGGAATGCCAGTCTCTTCGGTCGCGAGGTGTGGCCCAGCTGCGGTGCCGCCTTCGGCGCCGTCGAGGTAGATGATGTCCGGGCCACACTTGGCGGCCATGCGGACGTCGTCGTAAACGCGCGATGCGCCGATCTTCAGCTGGATCGGCACCTCGTAGTTGGTTGCCTCGCGGACCTCTTGGATCTTCAGCGAGAGGTCGTCTGGGCCGAGCCAGTCTGGGTGGCGGGCAGGCGAGCGCTGGTCGATGCCGGCAGGCAGCGAACGCATCTCAGCTACCTGTTCGGTCACCTTCTGGCCCATTAGGTGGCCGCCGAGGCCAACCTTCGCGCCCTGACCGATGAAGAACTCGATCGCGTCAGCCAGCATCATGTGATGCGGGTTGAAGCCGTAGCGGCTCTGGATCACCTGGTAGTACCACTTGGTTGAGAGGTCGCGCTCCGGCGGAATCATTCCGCCTTCGCCCGAGCAGGTCGCGGTGCCGGCCATCGACGCGCCCTTGGCCAGAGCCATCTTGGCCTCCAGCGACAGCGCGCCGAAGCTCATTCCCGTGATGTAGACAGGAATGTCGAGCTCAATCGGGTTCTTCGCGAAGCGGGCGCCAAGAACCGTCTTGGTCGTGCACTTTTCGCGGTAGCCCTCGATCACGAAACGGGTCAGCGTGCCGGGCATGAACATCAGCTCGTCCCAATGCGGGATCTTCTTAAACATCGAGAAGCCGCGCATGCGGTAACGGCCGAGCTCGGCCTTCATGTGGATGTCATCGATCACCTCGGGGGTGAAGATGAGGCTCTTGCCGAGCCGTGTGTGCTTCGAGGGTGCGGTTTCGTCAGCCATAATTATCTCCGGTTAAAGGACGAGCTTGCGCTCGTGGGGCTCGAGGTTGTCGTAGTTGTAGAGCTTCTTGCCGCAGACAAACTTCTGCAGCTCAGGTGGCGT
>JBIHZY010000180.1:0-3297 GCA_044240185.1 Solirubrobacteraceae bacterium | reverse complement strand
GCTGTCCAGCACGTGCGTGCGATTCTAAAACTGCGCTCGATTGAGATCTCTTCGCGCCAACGCGGCGGGCTCCCCGGCTTCGTCGATTCGATCCGTGCGCGGGCCACAGTCGCGCTGAGCGCGCGGCTGCCGCCCGCAGAGGCGGGGCTGCTGCGTGGAATGACGCTTGGCGATGACAGCGCAATGCCAACCGAGCTGCGCGACGCGATGCGCCGATCCGGGCTTGGGCATCTCGTCGCCGCATCGGGCGCCAACGTCGCCTTGCTCGTGCTGCTCGTCTTTGGGCTCGGCGCTGTGCTGGCGGCGCCACGCTCAGCACGGCTCACGCTCGCGCTGCTCGCGGTCGCGCTCTACGTTCCCTTGGCCGGAAGCGGAGCGTCGATTCAGCGCGCCGGCGTGATGGGGGCAGCGGGCTTAGTGGCGGCGCTAGCTTCGCGGCCGAGTTCACGCTGGTACGCGCTGCTGCTGGCGGCTGTCGTCACGCTCGCGATCGACCCGCTCGCCTCTGAGCAGGTCGGCTGGCAGCTCAGCTTCGCCGCCGTCGCTGCGATTGGACTGCTGGTTTCGCCCCTGCGCTCGCTATTTGAATCACGCGGAGCGCCGCCGCTGATCAGCGAACCGTTGGCCCTGACCGCGGCAGCGACAATCGGCAGCGCGCCGGTCGCTGCGGCCGCCTTCGGCACACTCTCGCTTGTCTCACTGCCCGCGAACCTCGCGGCGGCGCTACTGGTCGCTCCAGTCACCTGGCTCGGGATGGTCGCGGCGCTGATCGGGCAGCTTTCAGCAACGCTCGCCGCGCCGCTGACTTGGCTGGCCTATTGGCCCTTGGCTGCATTGGTAGCCATTGCCCGCTTCAGCGCCGCATTACCATCGGCGCAAGTTGGCGCCAGCGGCCCGGCTGTTGCCGCTGGCTGCCTTGGCTTGGCCGTGCTCGTCCGCTTCGGTAGGGGACGCCGCTACGCGCTGGCAGCCGCAGCGCTGTTTGCGCTTCTGCTCAGCGCCGCCGTGATCGTCAGCGGTCGTCAGACGGCGCTGGCGGCGCCGCCGACGGGGACGGTGCGGGTCAGCTTTCTCGACGTTGGTCAAGGCGACGCGACACTGCTGCAGAGCGATGGGCATGCCGCACTCGTCGACAGTGGCCCGCCAGGATCCGGGATCGTCGAGCGGCTGAGGCAGTCAGGCGTCGAACGGCTCGACCTGCTCGTAGCCACTCACGCACAAGCCGACCATCTCGGCGGCGCTGATGAGGTGCTCGAGGCAATGCCGGTTGGGGCGGTGCTAGACGGCCGCGACCGCGTCGTCGAGTCAGAGGGGATGGCGATGGAAGCCAGCGCTCGCAGCAACAACGTGCCATTGATCGCTGCCGCCGCTGGCGACGTTCTGGGGCTCGGGTCGCTAAGGCTTGAGATCGTCTCGCCTGCGGCAGGTTCGCACGCTGCGCCGGGAGCCGACCCAAACCAGCGCGCGCTTGTGATCCTCGCCCGTTCGCCTGGCCTGCGCCTGCTGCTGACGGCGGATGCTGAGTCTGATGTTTTAGCGCCGCTCGCACTCTCGGCGATCGACGTGCTCAAGGTCAGCCACCACGGCAGCGCCGATATGGGTCTTCCCCGGTTGCTGGGGCAGCTGCAGCCGCGGATCGCCGTGATCGAGGTTGGTGCGCGGAACAGCTACGGCCACCCGACCGCTGAGACGCTCGATGCGCTGCGCGCCGCCGGCGTTCAAACATGGCGCACCGATAAAGACGGCACAGTGCGGATTGAGCTCAGTCGAGATGGTCTGCACGTCCAGCCGCCGACCTAGACTCAGCCGCTGTGGCCTCGTTCGAACCCGCCTACCTGATTCACGGTGACGACCACGGTCGTGTCGCCGAGCGCCGAGGGAAGCTCGCCGCGCTCGCCGAGGCCGAAGGGGGAGCAGGTGGAATCGAACAGTTTGAAGCCGCTAGCTCTGATCCCGCGACGATCGCTGCTGCGCTCAGCGCAATGACTTTTTCGGTTGGTTGGCGATTCTTGATCGTCAGCGGCTGCGAGCGCTGGCGCGAGGCCGACGTTAAGGCCGACCTTGTCCCGGCGATCAAAGCGATGCCCGAGGAGACAACAATCGCCTTCTTCGCCTCCGAGGATGGACGCCAGCAGGCCCCAGCGTCCTTGCACAGCGCTGTCAAGGGCATCAAAGGCAAGATCGCCAATGAATCGTTGCTGAAAGCGCGGGAGCTGCCTGCTTGGGCAATCGCCCAAGCGACAGCGCTCTCGATCACGCTCGACGGAGCCGGCGCGCAGGCGCTGATCGCTCAAGTCGGCGAGCGTCAACAGCGCCTATTGCGCGAGCTTGAGAAGCTGGCGCTCGAATATGGCCCCGGTGCCAAGATCGGCGTTGAGGAAGTCAGCGAATCGGCGGCCAACTCTTCCGAGCTTCTCGTTTGGGGCTTGGTTGACGCGATCGTCGCGCGCGACCAGCGAACTGCCCTTCTTACCTACCTGCGTCTGCGCGACCAGAACGAGGACGCAGGGCGGCTGGCGGTCGCGATCGTTCGGCGCCTGCGCGACGTCACTGCAATAGCCGAGCGGCTCGAGGCTGGCGTCAGCGAGTCGCAGGCGGCGGCCGGAATCCCCGGCGGTAGCTACGCGGCGAAACGACGGATGGCCGAGGCGCGCAGCGCCGACCCCGAGCTGCTGCGCGAAGCGACCGAAGCGCTTGCCGCGTTGGAGTTGGCAAGCCGCGGAGGCAGTGCGCTTGACGCGGACACAGAGACGCTGCGCGTTATCGAGCGGATCGCCGCTTAGAGAAGCGTTGAGCGCTAAGCGCTGATGCCGGCGCGAATCCGCGTGGCGCGGGACTTCTTGCGCGAGCCGGTGTTCTTGTGCAGCGCGCCGTGAGCGACAGCCTTGTCGATCATCGATGCAAGCTTCAGGTGCTCAGCGTCGGCAACCGAATCGTCGCCAGCTTTGACGGCGTCCTCAAGGCGACGCTGGTAGGTCTTGATTGCCGACGTGTAACGGCGGTTTTCAAGACGCTCGCGTTCGTTGCGGGCGTTGCGCTTCTTCTGTGAATTAAGATTGGCCATAGCCGAGGGCGGATTCTAGCGTCATGCCGATTCGCCGGGGCCGACCCTTAGGATTGGTCGCTAGTGACCTCGAGGCCAGGTAGCCCAAAGGACCCGGAGCCGGAGGACGACCCTGGCGCCGAAGAGGCCGTGCTCGATGCCGCGATTATGGGCGGAGTGCTGCCCGCCGGCGATGCGGCCGCTGGAGCAGCGGCTGCTCGTGCAGCAGTTCAGAAGATCGACGATCAAGGCCC
>JBIHZY010000178.1:0-3333 GCA_044240185.1 Solirubrobacteraceae bacterium | reverse complement strand
CTTACGTTCGCCTCGGCGTGAAGTAACGACTCCAGCGCGCGGTGCGCCAGAGGGTCGTCGGGAACGAGAGTCATGCAGGGCGAATCTTTCTCGCTGAGGCGGACGGAGCGGGGCGCCGTGCGCCGATCGGCCAGCTGTGGCAGATTTAACCCTGCGATGACACGCCGCTCGCAGCTAGATCTATCTCAGAAGCTCTCGCGAGATGATTACGAACAGCAGCTCAGCGACCGCAGTCGCAGGATCGACCAACTGCGACTCGCGCTCGGCGGAAAGCTAGGTGACGGGAAGATTGGCCCTGGCCTGCTGGTCTGCATCGAAGGCTGGGACGCGGCCGGTAAAGGCGGAGCGATTCGTCGCCTGATCGCGCCGCTCGATGCGCGCCACGTGCGCGTTGTGCAGTTCGCCGCTCCAACTCCTGACGAGAAGCGCCACTTCTACCTCCAGCGCTTCAGTCAATGGCTGCCGGGCCTCGGTGGGATGGCCGTCTTCGATCGCACTTGGTACGGCCGCGTACTGGTTGAGCGGGTTGAAGGGTTCGCGACGACGGAGCAGTGGCAGCGTGCTTACTCGGAGATCGTTGACTACGAACGCTCGCTCAGCCTCGAAGGCATGATCATCGTCAAGCTGTGGCTCGAAATCTCGCCCGAGATGCAGCTCAAGCGCTTCAAACAACGTGAGGCCGACCCGCTGAAGGCGTGGAAGCTGACCGACGAGGATTGGCGCAACCGTGAGCGCTGGGACGACTACTCAGAGGCAGTTGACGAGATGATCGAGCGGACCAGCACCGACTGGGCACCGTGGCACGTGATCGCCGCCGAGCAGAAGCGCTTCGCACGGATCGCCGTGATCGATGCCGTGATCGAAGAGATCGAGCGCGGCTGCGCGGCGCACAACTTTGCGCTGCCGCCGGCCTCCGAGATCGGCCTATAAGCGTCGCCGATGCGACTGCGGCTCTACCACCACCGCGACGGCGCCCGCGTCGCGTACCGTGAGCAGGGGACCGGGCCGGCGCTGATCCTTTGGCACTCGGAGCTGCTCAGCTACCGCGAGCTTGAACCGCTGGTCGAGGCACTCGAGCATCGCTACCGCGTTGTACTGCCAGACCTTCCACTTCACGGCGATTCGGAAGATCGCCCCCACCACCCCTACTCGCTCGATTGGCTGGCCGAGGTGATCGCTGGCTTCTGCAATGACGTCGGCGGCGCTCGGCCGATCGTCGGTGGCCACGGGCTTGGAGTTGAACTTACGCTGCGCGCGGTCGCGGCTGGCCAGCTGAAGCCTTCCAAGCTGATCGTGCTCGCCAACCGGCTCCACCGCGGCGCCAGCGGCGACCGCGAGTGGGCGGCGTGGCTGGCACTAGCTCGGCTCGGTTCGCTGCCTGGCGTTGACCGCGTACTGATGCGCGGTGCTCCGTTCGCGCTGAGGCCCGGCCGCGCGCAGCGGCTAAGCGCGCGCGGCAACGCTGAAGCGGCCGAGCTGGCGCGCCACTCGTTCGCCGACGCCGGCGGCAACAGCAACCTCGCGCGCTCTTGGGCGGTCTTCGCCCGCAGCCGCCCAAACTGCGTTCAGCGCGAACTGATTGAGGCCTACGCGGCGATGGATTTCCCCGTCCTGCTGCTCTGGCCGGAGGAAGACCCACGCCACCCACCGGTAGCCGCCGAAGAGGCGCTCGACCTGCTGCCAGACGCGCAGCTGCGGATGCTGCCACGAACCGGATACCTCGCCGCCTACGACGACCCGGTCGCCGTCGCGCGCGAGATCAGTGCCTTCTGCGGCTGAGCCGCGCCGCGCCGCAGCGGCTATCGGTCGTAGCATTGAGCGACCAACCCTTTTGAAGGAGTTCTGATGGCAGCGAAGCGTCTGTACGGCGGCGAAACAGCAAAGGCAGTAGACAACTTCCCTGTCTCCGGCGAGCGCGTGCCGATCCAGGTAATCCACTGGCTGGCTCGGATCAAAGGCGCCGCTGCCCGCGTCAACGGCGAGCTCGGGCTCCTAAAGCCGACAACCGCTCGCAAGATCGCCAAGGCCGCCGACGAGATCGTCGCCGGCAAGCACGACAGCCAATTCCCGATCGACGTCTTCCAGACCGGCTCCGGTACCTCGTCGAACATGAACACGAACGAAGTGATCGCCAGCCTCTCCGGCGCGCACGCCAATGACGAGGTCAACTTTGGCCAGTCATCGAACGACGTTTTCCCGTCGGCCGTCCACCTCGCAGCGCTCGAGATGACAACGAACGAACTACTGCCAGCGCTACAGACGCTTGAACGATCACTCGGTAAGAAGGCGCGCAGCTTTAAGAACATCGTCAAGGCCGGCCGCACGCACCTGATGGACGCCGTGCCGGTAACGCTGGGCCAGGAGTTCGCCGGTTATGAGACGCAGATCGCGCTGTCGCGCGAGCGGATCGAAGCGGCGCTGATCCACGTTCGCCAGATTCCGCTCGGCGGCACCGCAACCGGCACCGGGCTCAACACTCACCGCCAGTTCGCAAAGAAGGTTCGTCGCGAAATGAGTAAGGAGACGGGGCTGAAGATCGACGCGCCGGCTCACCCGTTCGAAGCGCAGGGCAACCGCGACTCACTGGTTGAGCTCTCCGGCGCACTGAAGGTGCTGGCGGTTTCACTGACGAAGATCGCCAACGACATCGCGCTGATGGGCTCAGGCCCGCGCGCAGGCATCGGCGAGCTCTTCCTGCCGGAGCTGCAGAAGGGCTCCTCGATCATGCCCGGCAAGGTCAACCCGGTGATTCCCGAGGTCGTGCTGCAGGTAGCCGCGCAGGTGATCGGCAACGACACGGCGATCACGATCGGCGGCATGCAAGGCCAGTTTGAGCTGAACGTGCGGATCCCACTGATCGGCCGCAACCTAATCCAGTCGATCCACCTGCTGACGACGAGCTCAACGATGTTCGCTGAGAAGTGCATCGACGGAATCAAGCCGAATAAGGCCGGCACTGCAGCCTCAGCGGGCTCGACGCTGGCTGTCGCGACGGCGCTCAACGGAGCGATCGGCTACGACAAGGCAGCGGCAATCGTCAAGCAGGCGACCGCTACCGGCCAGCCGCTGCGCGAGGTAGCGCTAGAGCACGGCGTTGACGCCAAGCTGTACGACAAGACGATCAACCTGCGCGTAATCGCCGCCGGCAACGAAGAGGTTTAGCGCCGCCGGCAGGCGCGTAGCTCGCTAGAGCGCTCAGTCGGCGACGTTGATCGCGACGTACTTCGTTGAGAGGTACTCGTCGATCCCTTCATGGCCGCCTTCGCGCCCGTAGCCGGACTGCTTGACCCCACCGAACGGAGCGCCAGCATTGCTGACCATCCCTTGGTTGAG
>JBIHZY010000179.1:0-3333 GCA_044240185.1 Solirubrobacteraceae bacterium | reverse complement strand
TGCGGATCAATGGTCAAGTGACCAATCCGATGAACTACCTCTAGCCTCTCCCTGATGCAGCCGGAGATCGATCTTTTCGGGCTTCCGGTGAAGACCTTCGGGCTGATGTTTGCGCTCGCCTTCCTTGCCGGCGGCGCAGTGCTCCACCGCAGGCTCCTGGAGCGCGGGTTACCGGGCGACTGGGCCTATGAAGCGATCTTCGCCGCGCTCGCTGGTGGCTTGATCGGCGCGCGGCTGATCTGGATCGTCGAGAACCTCGATCGAGTCAACGGTGACGTGCTCGGGAGCCTCTTCGCCGGCTCCGGGTTGGTCTGGTACGGAGGCGCAGCCGGCGGCGCGCTGGCCGTGATCATCTGGGCGCGCTGGCGTGGCTGCCTTGACATGGCGACCTTCGATCTTGCTGCCGTGCCGCTCGCGCTCGGCTACGCGATCGGACGAATCGGCTGCCAACTTTCGGGCGACGGCGACTACGGCAAGGCTTGGGACGGGCCATGGGCGATGGGCTACCCGGACGGTACGGTGCCGACGGCGCCCGGCGAAACCGTTCACCCAACCCCGATCTACGAGACACTCGTGATGGGTCTGATCGCCTGGCTGCTGTGGAATCTGCGCGACCGCGTGCGGCCTGGAGTCCTGTTCGCGCTTTGGCTGCTGCTGGCAGGGCTGGAGCGCTTTCTAGTTGAGTTCTTGCGCCGCAACGAGGTCGCGGCGCTCGGCCTGACTTTGCCGCAGTTGCAGAGCATCGCGATGATCATCGGCGCGCTGATCTGGCTGGCAGTCGTCTTTCGTCGCCATGGTTCGGTCATCTTGCCTGCGCAGAGTGGCATGATTCGCGCCGATGGCTAAAGCGCAACCACTCGAGAACGTCTACCCGATCGGGAGCAGCATCAACGAGCTTGGACGGCTCGAGGTCGGCGGCTGCGACGTCGTCGAGCTGGCGCGCGAGTTCGGAACACCGGCCTACATCGTCTCCGAAGACGACATGCGCTCGCGGGCGCAGGGCCTTCAGGCCGCCTTCTCCGCCCAGAGCGATGACTTTGAGCTGATCTTTGCCTCCAAGGCCTTCCCCTGCGCCGCCGTTTGCGCGCTCTTCGCCGAGGAGGGCTTTGGCTGCGACGTCGCCTCCGCAGGCGAGATGGCGATAGCGCTCGCAGGCGGTGTCCCCGCCGGGCAGATTCAGATGCACGGCAACGCCAAGAGCGATCGTGACCTCGAGCGCGCCGTCGAGCTTGGGATCGGAGCGATCGTAGTCGACAACCTGCGCGACCTAGACCGGTTAGAGCGGCTCGTTGACGGTTCAGCGAAGCAGAAGATCTACCTGCGAATTGCCCCCGGCGTTAGCCCCGACACGCATCCAGCAATCTCGACCGGCGGGCCGAACACGAAGTTTGGCTTCGACCTCGAGCATGCACCGGCAGCGATTGCCCGCGCGCAGGCAATCGACTCACTTGAGCTCGCTGGGCTCCACTTCCACATTGGATCGCAGATCTTCGATCTCTCGCCGTTTGAGGGAGCGCTGAGGACGCTTGCCAGCCTCGGTGAGTTCAAGGCCTACAACTTGGGCGGCGGGCTTGCCGCGGCCTACACGGCTCAGGACCACCCGCCAAGCTACCCCGAGTACGCGGCTACGAAGGCTGGAGCGCTGGAGAGCGTCTTCGGCCCCGGCCACAAACTGCTCGATGAGCCGGGTCGCGCGCTAGTCGCCAATGGCTGCGTGACGCTCTACAGCGTTGAGTCGGTCAAGCGCAACGTTGATACCTACGTCGCCGTCGACGGCGGGATGTCAGACAACCTGCGGCCGATGCTCTACGGCGCCCGTTATGAGGCCGACATAGCCGATCGCTTTGGCGGCGGTACCGCCTGCCATCTAGTAGGAAAACACTGCGAATCTGGCGACATCCTGATCCGCGACGCCGATCTCAACCAGCCGGCTGCAGGAGATCTGGTCGTCGTTCCGGCCACGGGCGCGTACGGTCATGCAATGGCCAACAACTACAACGGCGCATTAAGGCCCCCTGTGATCTTCGCGAGCAATGGCAACGCGCGCGTCGTCGTGCGCCGCGAGAGCGACGATGACCTGTTGGCGCGTGATGTCTGACGAGCTGCTGAAGATCGGTTTGCTCGGCCGCGGCACGGTTGGCGCAGCCTTCGCTGAACTGGTCGAAGAGCGCGCCGACGAGGTTGCACGGAGCACCGGCCGTCGCCCCGTGATCAGCGGCGTACTAACGCGTAGCGAGGGCGACGCGGAAGCGATCATCGCTGAGGCCGACCTGATCGTCGAAGTGATGGGCGGCACCGATCCAACGCGCGAATACGTGCTCGCCGCACTCAACGCAGGCCTGCCGGTCGTTAGCGCCAACAAGCAGCTGCTCAGCCGTCACGGTCCTGAGCTTTGGGCCGCCGCCGAAGCCGGAGGAGGGCAGATCCGCTTCGAGGCCGCCGTGGCCGCAGTTGTTCCCGTCGTTCGCGTCCTTTCGGAATCGCTCAGCAGTGCGCAGATCGATCGCATCCACGGGATCGTCAATGGGACGACCAACTTCATTCTCTCCGAGATGGCGTCAACCGGCGCCAGCTACGAGGCTGCCCTGGCGCAGGCGCAGCAGCTTGGCTTCGCCGAGGCCGACCCGACCGAAGACGTCGGCGGCGCCGATGCGGCGGCCAAAATGGCGCTGCTCGCACAGCTCGCATTCGGCGGCTGGGTGGCGCTCGATGACGTTGTCTTTGAGGGAATTGAGCATCTCACGACCGAGGACATCGCTTACGCGAAGGAATTCGGGTTGGCGCTGAAGCTGCTCGGCACTGCAGAGCGCGTAGGTGACGCAATCTCGGTCCGCGTTCATCCAGCATTCCTTTACGCAGCGCATCCGCTGGCCAGCATCAACGGCTCATTTAACGCCGTCACGATCGAGTCGCCGGCGATCACTGAGATCACGCTCTCCGGCCCCGGCGCCGGCGGCCCGCAGACGGCCAGCGCGATTCTTGGCGACGTCGTGAGTGTGCTCAGCGGCGTGCCAGCGATTGAGCCGCCGCAGACTGAGGCAAAGCTCACCGACGCCGTCCATTCGGCCTTCTATCTACACCTCGAGGTTGCCGACCGGCCAGGCGTGCTCGCGCAGGTCGCGCAGCTGCTTGGCGAGCATGGCGTTTCGGTCAAGACCGTTGCCCAATCGGGGCTCGGCGATAACGCCCGGCTCGTGATGGTGACGCACTCGATTCTTGAAGCGGACTTCTACAGCGCCTGCGATCAGATCGCCGAGCTGGAGTTCGTCCGCGCCGCGCCGCGCGCAATCCGTGTAATCGACGAGCAGTTCATCGGCTGATGGCTGGCCTGAT
>JBIHZY010000040.1:0-11694 GCA_044240185.1 Solirubrobacteraceae bacterium | reverse complement strand
GCTTGCGCCGCGCCGGGTAGGCGCGCTCCGGCCCGCAGGCCAGCACGGCAATTGTTCGCGCTCCGCCTGCTAACGCGCCCTCGTGCGCGGCGCTATCGATCCCCAGCGCCATGCCGCTTACAACCGTAACGCCGCAGAGCGACAGCGTGCGCCCCAGCTCGCGTGCCAGCTCGAGGCCGTCGGCCGATGCGCGGCGGGCGCCAACTAGTGAGACAGAGGGCGAGCAAGCGAGCAGCGCATCCAGCCGCGCGAGCTCGCCGTAAATGTGCAAGACGGCCGGCGGATCGGGCAGGTCAGCGAGCGCCGCCGGAAAGCTCTTGTCGTGCCGGCAGATTGCCAGTGTCGATGCGCTGCGCCATCGACGGCGCTCAGCGACTGGGTCCAACCCCGTCCATTGCGCCGTGATCTTCGACCTGTCGCGCCCGCCTAGCGCCGCGATCAACTTGGCATCGCCGAGCGCCAGAACCCCGCGAATCGCAGGCCTGTTGCCACGAATTTGGTCGAGGTGCGAAGAGAGCCGACCGACCAGCCAACTTCGGCGCGTGCAGGGATCGCAAGCTTCGCTCATCGCGAGCCGAGCCGTTCGCTCTCGTGGCGATAACCGAGCGCCTGCGCTAAGGCCTCGATCCCAACCTCGTTATCGCCTTCGAGGTCGGCGATCGTCCGCGCTACGCGCAGCGCACGGTCGCGGCCCCGGGCGCTTAATCCGCCGCTGTCGTAGGCGCGTGCCAGCGCCTTGGCCGCCGCCGCGTCGCAGTTAACGGCGGCGATCATGTCGCGCGCGACAAGCTGGGCGTTGGCGCAGCCGCCGCGCGCGATCTGCAACTCGCGCGCGCTAGCGACGCGCGCCGCGACCTGCCGACTCGTGGTTAGCGGCTCGGCTACAAGCGCAGCCGAAGAGGGTCTCTCGACACCTACGACTAGATCTATTCGGTCAAGCAGCGGCCCTGAGAGGCGTTGGCGGTGGCGGGTTAACTCTGGCTCGCTACAGCGGCAGGCCTTTCCACCGCGCCCGCAGAGGCAGGGATTGGTTGCCGCAATCAATGAAAAGCGGGTCGGAAAGCGAGCCACCTTCTGCCCGCGCACGATCGTCACCTCACCATCCTCCAGCGGCTGCCTTAACGCTTCTAAGGCTCTGCGATCGAACTCCGATAGCTCATCCAGAAAAAGCACGCCCCGGTGGGCCAGTGTCGCTTCACCGGGGATCGGGACGGCCCCGCCGCCGACAAGTCCGGCTGCCGAAATCGTGTGGTGCGGGGCTCGGAACGGTCGCTGGTCGGCAAGCGCGCCCTCGTTGCCTAGCCCTGCGATGCTTTGAATGCGCGTCACCTCTAATGCCTCTTGGCGGCTGAGCGGCGGCAAGATGCTTGGTAGACGGCGGGCGATCATCGTTTTGCCGGTACCCGGCGGCCCACTCAGCAGCAAGTTGTGGCCGCCGGCAGCAGATACTGTCAGCGCATCGATCACGGCTCGGTGGCCTCTCACGTCGGCGAGATCGGCGAGATAACTGCCGCCAGATGGCGCTCGCTCTGGCAATTCAGCTTCGCTCGCGTCAGATTCGCCCGCAAGTACAGCCCCGAGGTCGCTGAGCACCGCAAGCGCCCCGACGCGAATCGAGTCCACGAGCCGAGCTTCTGCGGCGCAGGCGACCGGCACGATGATCGCATCCAACCCCGCTTTTTGGGCGCCTTCAGCGACGGCCAGAACTCCGCGGCACGGCCTCAGCTCGCCAGCCAGCGACAGTTCACCGAAGAGCGCCGTGCGGGCGAGCGACTCGCTTGGAATTTGCCCGCTTGCGGCCAGAATCGCGCAGGCGATTGCGAGATCGAAACCGGGCCCAGCCTTGCGTAGGTGAGCCGGGGCCAGATTGACCGTCAAGCGGCGCATCGGGAATTCGAAGCCGCAATTGACTAGCGCCGCGCGAACGCGCTCGCGCGCCTCGGCGACGGCGCGGTCGGCCAAGCCAACGATCGTGAAGCCCGGAAGGCCACGTCGCAGGTCGGCCTCGACCGTCACTGCCTGCGGCCTCAAACCGTCAATTGTGAATGTCAGGACCTCGGTGACCATTGAGTCGCACGCTACGGATCCAATTGCGACCTGTGAGCTGCTGCCTGCGCCGAGTCACGCTTAGGTTGTCAACAACTTCGCCGTCGGCCACGAAGGCGGCGCAGTGCTGGCACCGACTGGCTGTAGAGATCGGTCAAATTCGCTCGTAGCCTCCAGCCCATTCGACCGACGACCCCCGACCCACGTCACGTACTAGGCCGCGCCGGCGAGCGACTAGCGCTCGAACACCTCGAGCGGCTCGGCTACCGAATGGTCGCCCGAAACCACAGAACCCGGCACGGCGAAATCGACCTAGTAGTGGGCGATCGCTCGACACTCGTCTTCGTTGAGGTCAAGACGCGGAGATCGCAGCGCATCTCAGCGCCATGGGACTCGCTCGACGAACGCAAGCGACGCCAGGTGCGGCGCCTCGCCGCGGCATTCCTCAGCGAAACGTCACAGCGGCCAGGCGTGGGCGAACTTCGCTTCGATGCGATCGGGATCTTGCTCGATTGCCAAGGCCGGCTGCTGCGGCTCGACCACATCGAGAACGCGTTCTAGCTATTACAGAGCCAACTGCTGATAGGCAGTTGATTGGAAAGACATTCTGTGGAGTGGCGAAACGCCGTGCTCGAGAATTGCTTCGCGGTGGGCCGGAGTTGAATAGCCGAAGTGGGCGCCGAAACCCCAATTCGGAAGCTGCTCCCCTGCCCTGACCATCAGCCGATCGCGAGTTACCTTGGCGACGATCGATGCTGCGGCGATCGCTGCGCTGAGACCGTCGCCGCCAATCACCGCACGCTGCTGATGCTCGAACGGCGGTACCTCAAAGCCGTCAATGAGGCAGATACAACCGGGTCTCGCTACTCGGATCAGCGACTCTCTGAGCGCCGCGAGGTTGGTCTTATGCAGCCCTCGCTCATCGATTCCACGTGCGCTGCGTGAGACTACGACGACCCGCTTAGCCGTCTCCATCACGATCGGCAGCAGAGCCTCTCTAGCAGCGTGATCGTGCTGCTTCGAATCGTTGAGCGCACCAAGAGCGCGGACTTCAGCAACACCGATTGATTCGAGATCGAGCAGCACGGCGGCAGCTACTAGCGGCCCTGCAAGGCAGCCCCTGCCAGCCTCGTCAGCGCCAGCAACCCAGCGCGCGCCGACAGCGCGGTCATGGGCGATCAAGCGCGCACCACTTGAGCCGCGTGCGGGACCCTTTCGCTTCGGGCGCTTCGGACCGGACGGCTTAGAAGATGTTGATTCGGCTTGGCGGCCAGTAGGTTGCGAAGGCTGGCCCGATAAGCCATTCGGATGGGACGGGTCCCCAGAACCTGCTGTCGTCGGACTCGCCACGGTTGTCACCCATCATGAACCAGTGTCCGGGCGGAATCTTGATCGTCTTTGGCAGCGTGCACTGTGCGCCCCTGTCATCGGCGCAGGTGTCGCTGATGAATGGCTCGTCGGTCAGCTGACCGTTGCGAATCACGCGACCCTGAACTATCGAAATCGTGTCACCCGGGCCGCCGACGATGCGCTTGATGAAGTTGACGTCCGACATCTGTGGCGTTGGCTTGTCGCAGGCCGCGCCCTGCGGCTGCCTCTCGCCACACTGATCGAGCGGCATCTGTTCAGAACCGGCCGGCGGGTGGAAGACTGCGATGTCGCCAACCGAAGGATCACCGAAGCGCGTAGTCAGGCGGTTCACTAAGACTCGTTGACCGACCTGCAGCGTTGGAACCATCGACTCACTAGGGATTCGATACGGCTTCACAATGAAGGCTTGAATCACCAACGCTAGCCCGAGCGCGACCGCGACGATCACGATCAGCTCAAGGATCGAACTCGCGGTCGTCTTTTCCTTTTTCGGATCGACAGCGCTCACGCCGCGTCGCCGGAAGGTTCGTCGCTGCCGTCGGCTGGCTGCTCAGAATCCCCCTCGGCTGCTGACGCTACTTCGGTGCTTTCAGCTTCGGGCTGCTCGTCGGCCGGGGCGTCAGCTTCGGGCTGCTCGTCGGCCCGGGCGTCAGCTTCAGGGTGCTCGTCGGCCGGGGCGTCAGAAACGGCTTCGCTGGCCTCTGCTTCGACAACCTCGTCGCTTACGGCGGCGTCTTCGGCGACAGCCTCATCGGCTCCGTCGACCTGGCCAGCATCGACTTCAGTGGCAACCTGGTCGGTCGCCTCAGCGTTAACGTCCGCCGCTTCAGCCTCGGGCGCCTCGGGCGCGACTTCAGGCTGGTGGACGAGTCCTGGCGCGACCTCGTCCTCGGGTCCGTAGTAATCACGCTCTCGGACGCGCGCACCCTTGCCGACGCGATCGCGCAGGTAATAAAGCTTGGCACGGCGTACATCACCGCGCGAGACGACGTCGATCTTCTCGATCTTCGGCGAATGGACCGGGAAGGTTCGTTCCACGCCCACTCCAAAGGACTGCTTGCGGACGATGAAGGTTTCGCGCGCACCGCTGCCTTGGCGGGCAATGACAACGCCCTCAAAGACCTGCGTACGACGGCGTTCGCCCTCGATCACTTGGAAGTGGACTTTGACCCGGTCGCCTGGGGCGAAGTTGGGCACGCGGCGCAATTGTGCGCGTTCAAGATTGTCGATGACTGTGCTCATATTGAGGGCGCTCGCGAAGGTTCGGCCGTATTTCCAGCGAGCGCATGAGCGTCGCGACCGGAGCGAGTTAGATCAGGATAGCGGAGCTTCGCCCGAAGCCGCTCCACGCTCGCGACTTCTGGCCCTTCGCCATTGCCGAATCTCTTCGTGATGGCCTGAAAGAAGCACGTCCGGAACAGCCCAATCGCGGAACTCGGCTGGCCTCGTGTAGTGCGGATATTCGGGATCACCTTCAAGCGCGGCGCTGAACGACTCTTCGACCGCCGAATCGCTGTCGCCGAGCGCGCCAGGCTGCTTACGAAGAATCGCATCGCAGACGACCATTGCCGCCAGCTCGCCGCCGGCGATCACATAGCGCCCGATTGACACGGCATCGCTACAGAAGTGCTGCACGATTCGCTCGTCAAAGCCTTCGTAACGGCCGCAGAGCAGCGTCACTGCCGGCTCCGCCGCCAATTCGTTGACGAGCTGCTCGTCGAGGACGCGCCCACCCGGCGTCAGCGCAATCACGCGCCGCTGCTTTGGCAGTTCGACCGGATCAACCCCATAGAAGCCGCGCAGGGCGGCCTCCATAACGTCAACGCGCAAGACCATTCCTGCACCGCCGCCAAACGGAGTGTCATCGACCTGACCGCCGCTGAGCGGCGTGTGCTCACGCAGGTCTAGCGCTCGAAGCTGATTGCCCTGTTCGATTGCGTTACTCACATGGCGCTGCTCAGCGAACCATTCGAACCACTGCGGAAAGAGAGTTACGACATCGAGTTGCATCGGTTAAGCACCGCCGATGAAGGCGAGGTTGACCTCAATTTTGCGCTGCTCGACATCGACCGAACGAATCGCGTCGCTGACCATTGGCACGAGCAGTTCGGTTCCGTCCAGCCGCTTGACCTCAAGCACCTCGCAGGACGGCAATACGAGCAACCTTGCGACCTCGCCGACGGTTGTAGCGCCATCGGTCACGCTGCAGCCCTCGAGCTCCTCAGCCCACCACTCCCGCTCACCTAGGGCTGGCGCGTCGGCGAGTAGGCAGAAGAGAGCCTGCCCGCGGATCTGCTCGACTTCCTCCGGTGTCGAGACACCGCCTAGGCGAAGGATCGGCTTTTCTTCAGTGCCCGCGCGCCGCTCGATCACAAATTCGTGCTCCTGAACGCGCACATTGACACCGAGCTCGAGCAGCAGCGGCCGAGCACGCGTGACGTAGAAGCTTCCATCGAGTCCGTGCGGACGGCCAATACGGCCGGCCTGTAGCCACTGCTCTGGCTCGGCGACCACGTCAGTCGACGATGTCGATCAGCACGCGGCGCTCTTCGCGAACCGCTGCTGCCTTCAGCACGGTGCGCAGCGCGTTGGCTGTCCGTCCACCGCGGCCGATCACCTTGCCGTAATCATCTTCGCCGACGGTCAGCTCGAGCACGACCGTTCCGTCGTCGTCGTCGAACTGCTCGACAGAAACAGCGGCTGGGTCATCGACTAGCGAGCGGGCCAGAAACTCGAGAAGTTCACGCATTGCGGCAGCCTAGACGGGAATGCCCTGCGTGTGCAGCAGCTTGCGAACCTGCGAGGTCGGCTGCGCACCCTTGTCAAGCCAAAGCTTGATCCGATCCTCGTCGAGCGTGATCGTTGAGGGATTCGTTTGGGCGTTGTATTGCCCGACGACCTCGATGAAGCGACCGTCTCGCGGTGAGCGCTGGTCGGCGACAACAACTCGCCAGATCGGATTTTTCTTACCGCCCACTCGCGTGAGCCTTAGTCGTACGGCCACAGGTTCCTCTCGAAGTTCACAGAACGTCAGCGCTAGAGGGTAGCGGGGCGCCCCAGCTTAAGCGCGCAGGTTGCTCTGCGGGTCTTCTTCTGTTGCATCTACAAGCGCCACCGCGCCGCGCACGGCGACGACCTCGACGGCTTCCCCTGGCGCGAAAGTTTGCGCATCATGGTTGGCGCGAGCGGTCCAAATCTCGCCGTCGATCTCAATGACTCCAGTTGCTTCATCGTTAACTACATGCTCCTCGACTACGCCAACCTGGCCGATTACAAAGTCGTGCTCTGCGCCGCCAGCGGCAAAGTCAAGGCGCTCGCGGCGCAGCAGCGGCCGAAGAATGAGCAGCGTGACGACGGCGACGACGACGGCGATCAAGGTAACGAGCACGATCTGGGCGCCGAGCAGCGTGCCTAGCGCCATTGCAACAGCAGCTGCGACCAAGGGGGCAAGGAAGAAGCTCTCGGTGACGATTTCAGCAAGCGCTAACGCGGCGGCGACAAGTAACCAGATGACAGGAGTCGACATCGCTTAAAGCTTACCGCGCAGTGCTAATGCGGCGAGCCGCATTGGCGACACTTATGCGGCGCTAACGGCCACACTGTCATCGTCAACTTCAGCTGGCAGCTTGCGGCTGATTACCTTAGAGACCCCGTCGCCACCCATCGAGACGCCGTAGAGCGAATCGGCGGCTTCCATCGTCCGCTGCTGGTGCGTGACGACGATGAATTGTGCGCGGTCCCGGTAGAGCCGCAGGAGCTCGAGGAAGCGACCGATGTTGAGATCATCGAGAGCAGCCTCGACCTCATCGAGGATGTAGAACGGGCAGGGCTTTGCAAGGAAGACCGAGAACAGGAAGGCGATCGCCGTCATCGACTTCTCGCCACCGGAGAGCAGCGTTAGGCGCTTCATTGACTTACCTGCCGGCGTGATCTCAATCTCTACACCGAGATCATCTTCCGGCTCACCGGTCTCGCGTTCGGCCTCAGCGTTCGCCTCATCTTCGGCAGCCTCGAGCCGCGCTGCCTCCTCTTCACCTTCGCCGCCACCGAGCACGGCCTTTGGCGTCTGTTCCTCGCGCACCAAGCGCAGGCGACCATGCCCCCCAGGGAAGCAGTGCGCTGCGAGTTCCTCAAAGTTCTTCGCCGCGGCCTCAAATGTCTGCTCGAAGCTCTCTCGAATCTGGCGATCGGTGTCACGGATCAGTGTGCGCAGCTCGCGCATTGCGCTCTCGAGGTCGTTGCGCTGGTGCTCGAGCGTCTCAACGTGCTCAAGCGCCTCCTCGTACTGCGCCTTGGCGAGCGGGTTGACCGGGCCAATCTGTTCGCGGCGGCGTTCTAGCCGCACGATCCGCTGTTCGAGCGCAGCGACAGCTTCTTGATCAAGCGGCTCGACCGACGGTTCGGCCTCGAGCCCGAGCAGCGCAGCGAGCCTCACAAGTTCAGCTTCGGTTTCAGCGTGCTGGTCACGCGCCTGCTGCGCTGTCACCTCAGCCGTCGTGACCGCCTCACCGGCGTCACGGAGAGCGCCCTGCAGCTCAGCGCCGGATTGAGCGAACGCCCGCAGATCATCGCTCACGCCAGCGTTGCCGAGCCGGTCGGCTTCGAGCTCCGCCTCAAAGATCGTGACGCGCTCTGCGATCGCCTCCTGCGCGGCGGCGAGGGCCTCTTCGAATGCGTTAAAGAGCGGTACTAGCCCGACCTCATAAGCGATCGCCATCTCCAGCGTCAGCACCGCCTGCTTGCGCCCTTCGCGGGCCTCCTCAGCCTGCTCTGCGACGCGCCGCTCGGCTCCCAGCTCGCCTTCAAGCTGTGCGCGGGCAACTGCGCCAGCGCCCTGCTCTGGTGCTTGGCGGCGCTGCTCGATGATCCATTCAGCACGCCGCGCGCGCTCAGCGGCCTCCGCAGCCTCCCGTTCAGCGCCACGGCAGCCATCGTCGGCCGCTACAAGTGCCTGCTCGGCTGCGCTGCAGGCCTGCGCCACCGCACTGAGCGCGCTGGCTGTCGCGCTGGCCGAATCCGCGGCGCTGGAGGCCTCAGCAGCGAGCTTCTCGCGGCGCTGACGCTCGGCCAATACCTGTTCGCCGCTGCCCTGCGCATTCTGCCGCAGCTCGCCGGTAGATCCGTTCCACACGCGACCTTCACGCGTGACCGCCACGCCAGCAAAATCTCCGGCCAGCGAATCGAGCGCATCGACGAGCCAGACGCCAGCCAAGAGCCTGCGACCAAGATCGGCATTCTTACCGCCGGTCACAAAATCAGCGAGAGCACGAGCTCCCGTCAACGGTTCCCCAGCGCCGACTGCTTCGCGGCCGGCCGCGGCAACAAGCGCTGAGCCCCCTTCAGATCCGAGCCGACCGAGCAGCTGCTGACCGCTCGGGAGGTCATCAACGATTGCCGCACGCAGTCGCGTGCCGAGCACCGCCGAAACGGCAGTTTCGTAGCCGGCCTCGACTTCGAGGCTGGCAGCAAGAGAAGGCTGACCTTCGGGCGCGTCGGCGTGGTCGCGGAGAAACTCATCGAGCCGGGACAGCTCAGCCGTTAAGCGAGCGACCTCGCGAGCAGCCTGCTCGGCGGCCTGCTCGGTGCTGCGAAGCTCGGCGCGCGCGCTTTGCGCTGCGACCTCAGCACGATCGCGCTGCCCCGTAATCTGCACTGCCTTTTCAGCAGCCTCGCCGCTTGCTGCCGCGGCCTGATCGCGTTCAGAGATCAGCGTCGCCAGCTCGGCATCGATCTCGCTTGCCCGTTCGAGGTCGAGTTTTTCGATCGCTGCTTCCAAGGCGGCTATCCGCTCGCTTCCGCCCTGATCGGGCGAGTCGGCCGCGACCTGCGGGCGCAGGCGCTCGAGCTGACCCTCGCGCTGCTCCAAACGGTCGGCGAGAGCAAGTGCGTTTTCGCGCGCCCGCTCAATCCGCATTTCGATCTTGCCAGCGGCACTGCGCGCGAGCTCGCCTCGCCGAGCGATAGCTTCGCGACGCTCGCTCCGCTCGGCGAGCTGCTTCTCGGCCTCTTCGCGCCGCAAGTCAACCTGGCCGAGCTTCTCCTGCAGAGCGTCGCGCGACTCGCGCGAAGAGGTAGCCGACTTCTCAGCGCTCTCAAGGCCAGCCCGGCGGACGCGGGATGCATCGCGGACGAGTTCCCACGAGGCTTCAGTCGTCTGCCTTTCGACGCGGGCCAAAAGCTCCGCTGCTTCGGCTTGCCGCTTTAGAGGGCGCAGCTGTGAGCGTGCCTCGCGCTCGATGTCGAGGCAGCGGTCGAGGTTTTCCTGGGCGCGATCGAGCTTGATCTGCGCGCGACGACGGCGCTTACGGTGTTTGCCGAGCCCCGCAGCTTCCTCAATCAGGAGGCGGCGGTCGCGCGGCTTTGAGGTAACGATCGATTCGACGCGGCCCTGCGAGACGACGGAGTGCATCTCCTTGCCCAGGCCCGTGTCGGAGAGCACTTCAAGTACGTCAACCAGCCGGCAGCGGGCGCCATTGAGGCGATATTCGCCTTCGCCGTTGCGGTCGAGCCGGCGCAGGATTGAGATCTCGCCCATAGGCATCTCGATCGCTCCGTCGGAGTTGTCGATGATCAGCTCGACCTCTGCCGAAGAACGCGCCTTAACGCCGTGACCTCCACCAAAGATCACGTCCTGCATCTTTTGCCCGCGAACCGCGAGCGGCGACTGCTCGCCCATCGCCCAAAGGACAGCGTCGGTGATGTTCGACTTGCCGGATCCATTCGGACCGACGACGACAGATACGCCGGGCGCGAACTCGAGCACGGTCCGTTCGGGGAACGATTTGAAGCCTTTCAGGCTGATCGACTTCAGATGCACGTCAGTCGCCCTCCGTGAGCGGCCCAAGCGCGACTCTTGCCGCTTCTTGCTCCGCTGCCTTTTTCGTCCGTCCCGTCCCCTCGCCGACTACCTCTCCGGCCACGCTCGCCGTAACCGCGAAGGTCTTCTCGTGCGGTGGGCCGTCCTCGCTCGTAATCTCGTACTCGACCAACTCCCCGCGAGCAGCGAGCTGCTCCTGCAGCGCTGACTTGAAGTCGATCGGATGTTCGAGCGCTAGCGCCAACTCGGGAGCAAAGCAGTCGACAACAGCAGCAGCCGTCTTCTCGTAGCCCTGATCGAGATAGCAGGCGCCGATGATCGCTTCGACGATCGACGAGAGCACTCGTTCGCTGACAAGCGTGTCGGCGATCGGCGTCCCTTCCGGTGCTGCAGTGGCCAAGCGACCGGGGACATCCAAGCGGACCGCTACTTCGCGGCAGGCTGCCCCTGAAACTGTCTGGGCCCTGATCTTCGTCAAGCGGCCGGCGCCAAAGCGGTCGGCTTCCAGCAGCGGGTAGAGGTGCGCCGTGATCGCCAGCCCGAGCACGCTGTCGCCGAGGAAGGCCAGCCGCTCGTACGAGTCGCTGCTGCGCTCGCCCCACGAGGCGTGCGTGAAGACCTGCCGGTACAGGTCGGCCGGCAGATCGTCGAGGAGTGAAGTGAGGGTTTGCAGGGCTCAGGAGCTGGCGCTGGTGTGGGCGAGGACAAAGTCGATCGATTGACCGACTGTGAGAATTTCTGCGGCCTGCTCGTCCGACATCTTTGTGCCGTACGTGTCTTCAAACTCCTGAACGAGCGTGTAAAGGTCGAGCGAGTCGGCCTCGAGGTCTTCTTTGAAGCGCGTTTCGTCGTTGATCGTCGCGGGGTCGACGTCGAGCTCGTCGGCGAGGTGCTGACGGATTAATTCAAGGACGTCGTCACGAGTCATCTGGCGGAAAACTAGCCGCGCCTTCGGACGGGCTGTCAGCCTCAGCGCCTCCGGAACGGCGCAATGCGCCGCCAGCCTCAAGCATCAACTCGGTCCGTCCAACGAGATCGCCGTTGACGGCGCGCGCGGCGAGCAGGATCGCCTGCGAGAAGCCGTAACGCGTAAAGCGCCCGTGAGAGACGACTGCGAGCCGGCGAAGGCCGAGCATGTAGGCGCCGCCAGGCCCCTCGGGGTCAATCTGATCACGAAAGCCGCGCAGCGCTGGCCGCAGCAAGGCGCCGCCGGTCTTGGCGCGCAGCGAACTCGTGGCCGCCTCCCGGACTCCCCCGACAACGGCCTGCGAGATCCCTTCCATCACCTTCAGCGCGATGTTGCCGGTGAACCCGTCGGTGACGATCACGTCAGCGACGTCGGCGGCGAGGTCATTGCCTTCAATGTTGCCGATGAACTCAAAAGTCGAATACGTGCCGCTCGCTAGCTGCTCGCCGGCCTCGATTACGACCGCCGTGCCTCGGCTCGCTTCGCTGCCATT
>JBIHZY010000039.1:0-11732 GCA_044240185.1 Solirubrobacteraceae bacterium | reverse complement strand
AACGGCGTCGCGATGACCGACGAAACGCTGGCAGCTTGCGGCGCAGCAGATGCCGTGCTGCTCGGCGCCGTCGGCGGCCCGAAGTGGGACACCACCGACCCAGACGCGCCTCGCCCCGAGCAAGGCTTGCTCGGGCTTCGCAAGGGGCTTGGGCTCTACGCCAACCTTCGCCCAGTGAAGACGATTGAGGCCCTCGTTGACTCGAGTCCGTTGCGCGAGGAACGAATCTCGGGAACCGATCTGCTGGTTGTCCGTGAACTGACCGGCGGAATCTACTTCGGCGAGAAGAAGCGCACCGCCACGATGGCCAGCGATCTCTGCGAGTACAGCGTCGAGGAGGTCGAGCGAATAGCGCGCGTCGCTTTCGGCGCTGCACGCTGCAAGGTCTCGAGCATCGATAAGGCCAACGTGCTCGAAACCAGCCGTCTCTGGCGTGAAGTCGTCACGCGCGTCCATGCCGAAGAGTTCCCGGACGTTGAACTAGAGCACGTGCTCGTCGACAACGCAGCGATGCAGCTCGTCTCAACGCCAACCCAATTCGACGTGCTGCTCGCCGAGAACCTCTTCGGCGACATTCTCAGCGACGAGGCCGCGATGATTACCGGCTCGATTGGCATGCTCCCGTCGGCCAGCATCGGCAACCCAGACGGCCCAGGCGTATTCGAACCGGTCCATGGTTCGGCCCCCGACATCGCCGGCAAGGGTCTCGCGAATCCTCTCGCGACGATCCTCTCTCTGGCGATGATGATGCGGCACGGATTCGGCCGCGAAGAGGAAGCAAGCGCAGTAGAATCGGCCGTTGCTGCTGCCTTAGAAGGTGGTCTGCGGACTGCAGACTTGGGCGGCAGCGCGACAACGGAGCAGGCGACGGCCGCAGTCTTGGCCCAGCTCGCTTAGAGCGTAGATCTAGGAGCTATTGGTGGAACAGAGCGAATTTATCTGGATGAATGGCGAAGTCGTGCCGTGGGAAGACGCCCAGGTCCACGTCCTCACGCACGCTCTTCACTACGGCACCTCGGTCTTCGAAGGCGTTCGCTGTTACGACACTGAGATCGGCCCGGCCGTCTTCCGTCATCAGGATCACGTTGACCGACTCTTCCGCTCAGCGCAGGCCTACTTCATGGAGCTGCCATTCACGGCCGAGGAGATCCGCTCCGCGACTCTCGACCTAATCGCCCGTAACAAACTCAGCTCCTGCTACATCCGGCCGATCGCCTATCGCGGCTACGGCTCGATGGGTCTCTTTCCGCTGACGGTCGACGTCGACGTGACTATCGCTGTCTGGGAGTGGGGCCTCTACCTCGGCGAGGACGGCAAGCGCGATGGCATCCGCGCAAAGATTTCGAGCTGGCGACGGATCAGCCCGGAAACGCTGATTCCCTATGCCAAAGCCGGTGGGCAGTACCTCAACAGCATCCTCGCGAAGGTTGAGGCTCACAACGCCGGTTATGACGAAGCGATCCTGCTCGATCACGTCGGTAACGTCTGCGAAGGAACCGGCGAGAACATCTTTGTAGTGCGCGACGGGGTGATCTCGACGCCCGCGATGACGTCCTCGATCCTTGAGGGAATCAGCCGCGACTCGATCATCAAGATCGCCGCAGACATGGGGCATGAGGTCGTGATACGCGAAATCGCAGCCGACGAGCTCCCACTCGCAGATGAGATCTTCCTTACCGGCACGGCTGCCGAGATGGTCCCCGTGCGCGAACTCGACGATCGCCCTGTCGGAACAGGCAAGCCGGGGGAGATCACGAAAGCGCTGCTCGCCGTCTACGAGGACGCCCTCTACGGCCGTGACGAGCGTTACCGCGACTGGCTCGACCCTGTGCCGGCAAGCCCAGCGCCGAGCTAATGAACTCGACAATCCAGCTCTACGACGCAACCCTCCGCGACGGAATGGGTGGCGGCGGGATGAGCTTGACCGCTCAGGAGAAGCTGCGCGTTGTCGAACGGCTCGACGCGCTGGGCGTTGACATGATCGAAGCCGGCTTCCCTTCGTCTAATCCGAAAGAAGCCGAGCTCTTCGAGCTGCTCGCCGCAGCGCCGCTAAGCCACGCTGAAATCGTCGCCTTCGGAATGACCCGGCGTCGCGACGCCAGCGCTGAGGACGACGAAGGGCTCAACGTCCTCGCCGCGTCGATTGCGCCGATCGTGACGCTCGTCGGCAAGTCGTCAATGCTCCACGTTGAGAAGGTTGTGCGCGTTTCGCCGGAGGAGAATCTGGCAATGATCTCGGAATCGATCGCCTACCTCGTAGCAAAGGGCAAGCGGGTTCTCTTTGACGCCGAACACTTCTTTGATGGCTGGCGTGAAAACCCTGACTATGCGATCGAGACGCTGCGCGCAGCGGCCGCGGCTGGCACCGAGCGCGTGGTGCTCTGCGACACCAACGGCGGTTCACTGCCAAGCCAGGTCACAGCCGCCGTTAGCGCCGTTCGCGAGGCACTTCCGGACGTCGCGGTCGGGATCCACACGCACGATGACGCTGGCTGTGCGGTCGCTAACTCGCTCGTCGCGATTGAGGCCGGAGCGACTCAGATCCAAGGGACGATCAACGGAATCGGCGAGCGCACCGGCAACGCGAACCTCGTCACTGTGATCGCGGACCTCGAGATGAAGATGGGGATCGAGGTGCTCCCCGCTGGCAATCTCGCAAAGCTGACTGAGACAGCCCACTTCGTAGACGAACTGCTCAACAGGGCGCCAAACCCAGCGCAGCCATACGTCGGCAAGAACGCCTTCGCGCATAAGGCGGGGATGCACGCCGCCGGCGTCAGCGCCGATTCCAGCACCTTCGAACACGTTGAGCCAGGGAGCGTCGGCAATCGCAGCGATGTGATTGTTTCCGAGCTCGCAGGCCGCGCAACGATCGCCGATAAGGGCAATAGCGCGGGCCTCGGCCTCGACGACGCAACTAGCGCGCGGATTGTCGAGCGCGTCAAAGAGCTCGAACACCGCGGCTACCAATTTGAAGCCGCCGACGGGTCGTTTGAGCTGCTGATGCGGCGCGAGTCAGGGCAGTATGAACCACTGTTCCGGCTCGAAAGTTGGCGTGTGACAGTCGAGCAGCAGGCAGATGGCGACGTCCTGAGCGAGGCGACAATTGCGATCAGCATGGGTGATGAGCGCTACGAGCGCACCGCTACCGGCAACGGCCCCGTTAATGCGCTCGACAGCGCGCTGCGCAGCGCCGTAACAGAGGTATACCCCGACGTTGGAAAGGTCGAGCTGGTCAACTACAAAGTTCGAATTCTTGACGAGAGCCACGGCACCGACGCAGTCACGCGTGTGCTGATTGATGCCTCCGACGGCGAGACGGTCTGGGGCACTATTGGCGTAGGCGAGAATGTCATCGCCGCTTCTTGGCAGGCGCTCGTGGACTCGCTCGAATACGGCCAGCAGGCCGGTCGGCGCAAGGGCGACGGCTGAGTATGAGCGAGTCGATTCCTCTCGCTAAGCCCGTAATCGGCGAAGCCGAGGAGCAGGCTGTGCTCGATGTGCTTCGCTCCGGCCAGCTTTCGCTCGGACCGCGGGTCCCAGCCTTTGAGCAGAGCTTTGCGGAACGGGTCGGCGCCGCCCACGCAAGCGCAGTTTCAAGCGGCACAGCGGGCCTACAGCTGGCGCTGCGAGCTGTAGGCGTTAGCGACGGCGACGAGGTCGTCACTTCGCCACTCTCGTTCGTGGCCAGCGCCAACGTCTGCGTGATGGAACGCGCGAGGCCCGTCTTCGCCGACATCGACCCGCTGACTTTAACGCTCGACCCAGCCGCTGCTGCGGCTGCGGTAACCGACAAGACGAGCGCAATTCTTCCGGTTCATATCTTCGGCTATCCGAGCGATATGGCGCCGCTAGAGGAACTCGGCCTGCCAATCGTCGAGGACGCTTGCGAGGCGCTGGGTGCTCGCTATGCCGATGGGACACCGGTCGGCGGCCGCGGTCACGCCGCCATATTTGGCTTCTACGCCAACAAGCAGATGACGACTGGCGAGGGCGGAATGGTGACCGTCAACGATTCGGCGATCAAGCTGCGGATTGACTCAGAGCGCAATCAGGGGCGTGCCCCAGATATGGCGTGGCTCGACCACGACCGGCTCGGTTTCAACTACCGCCTCAGTGACATCGCTTGCGCGCTCGGCCTCGCTCAGCTTTCACGGCTTGACGAAATGCTCGCTGGCCGCGAGCGCGTTGCCTCTCTGTACTACGAAGGGCTTGCCAGCGTAGAGGGCCTAACGTTGCCTTGCCTCGACCGCGGCGAAGAGCGGCGAGGCTGGTTCGTCTTTGTCGTGCAGTTGCCTTCCGAGTTCGACCGCGACGCGACGATTCGTGCACTCGGCAAGCTTGGGATTCAGAGCAAGCCTTATCTCCCCGCGATTCACCTGATGGCCTATTACAGAGAGCAGTTTGGACACCGCGAGGGCGAGTTTCCGGTCTGTGAGGCAGTGGCCGCGCAGTCGATTGCGCTGCCGTTTTTCCCCGAGATGACGAGTGGCCAGGTTGAACGCGTCTGTGCAGCGCTGCGCGAGACGCTCGGTCAGACCTAGACTCGGCGGGCAATGAACCGCTTCAGCGAACCACCGGATCCCGATTTCGACGCGATCAACCGATCGCTAGACGTTGACGTGCGGCTCTGGCCGTTCGACATTGCGCAGTCACGTGCTCACGTTGCGATGCTCGCGGCGCAGGGGATCATCAGCTCTGAAGACGCCGGAGCGATAATCGACGCGCTCGGTTCCGTTGAAGGAGAGCTTGAGGCTGGACTCTTCGCGTTCGAGCCAACTGACGAAGACATTCACATGGCGATCGAGCGGCGCGTCAGCGAGATCGCCGGTGAGGCGGGGGGAAGGATTCACACCGCGCGTTCGCGTAACGATCAGGTCGCGACCGACCTTGTTCTCTTCACGCGCGGAGCTGCTGGTGACGCTATCGCCGCTATTGAGCGCTTGATTGAAAAGCTGATCGAGTCGGCCGAAGCCCATCTCGATTGGCCACTTCCTGGCTACACGCACCTGCAGCGCGCGCAACCGGTTTACCTGTCGCACCATCTACTGGCTTACGTTTGGATGCTCCAACGTGACCGTCAGCGGTTCCAGTTCGTGGCGTCGCAGTGCGAACTACTGCCGCTCGGTGCGGGTGCGCTCGCGGGCGTCAATTTCGGTACCGATCGCAGCCGCGTCGCAGACGAGCTCGGCTTCAGCGGTGTATCGCCGAACTCGCTCGACGCTGTCAGCAACCGCGACTTCATAGTCGATTACCTTTCGGCCGCGGCAATCTGCGCGACGCACCTTTCGAGGCTCGGCGGCGAGCTGGTGTTGTGGTCGAGTCAAGAGTTCGGCTTCGTCGAGCTCCCCGACCGCTGGACGAGCGGTTCCTCGTTGATGCCGCAGAAGAAGAACCCCGATGCCGCCGAGCTACTGCGCGCAAAAGCACCCCGCGTCGTTGGCGATCTCAGCTCATTCCTCGGCGTCCTTCACGCGCTTCCGCTCGCCTACAACAAAGATATGCAGGAGGACAAGGAGTACCTCTTCGACGGCGTCGACACGCTGATGCTCGCGCTCAATGCGTCCAGCGGCATGATCGAGGGCGCAAGCTTCAATCGCGAACGGATGGCGGAGGCCGCAGGGGACGGGATGATTGCCGCCACCGACCTCGCCGACTTGCTCGTTCGTCGCGGCGTTCCATTCCGTCAGAGCCACGCAACTGTTGGAAAGATTGTCCGAGAGACTCTCGCGGCAGAGCGCCAGCTCAACTCACTCAGTCTTGACGAGCTCCAGGCCTACGACGCCGAGCTTGACGCTGAAGCAGTCAGCTTGCTGGCGCAAGACGGCTGGCTCGAGTCGAAGACGAGCGAAGGTGGAACGGCGCTCGAGCGCGTGCGCGAGCAGATGATTCTGGCCCGCGACCTGTTGAGCTGACGGGCTACGAGCAGCGCTAGCCAGCCGGCGCCTGTGTTCCGCCACCGCCGCCGCCGGACGGCTGCTGCGGAGTCGGCGCCGGAGTTGGAGCAGGGGCGGGGGTTGGCGCAGGAGTCGGACTGCCGCCACCGCCGCCACCTGTATTGCCACCGCCGCCACCACCACCGCTGCCGCCGCCGGTGCCGCCGCTGTCGTAAGAGCCGTCACCGCCCGAATTGAGCGCGTCCAACGGCGACCCGCCGCTTGAGTCAGGCGTTCCGTCTGACTTGCCCTTCGCGGCGCGGTTCAGCAGCAGGGCGCGAATCTGGACAACAAAGTCACGCCAGATCAGAGCCGGGAACGTTCCACCGGCAACAGGCTCACCGTCATATTCAGTCTCCATCGGCTGCGTTCGATCGGCATAACCGACCCAAACTGCGATTGTGTAACGGTCCGTGAACCCAGCGAACCATGCATCCCCAAAGTCTTCCGTCGTTCCAGTCTTGCCGGCCGCAAAGCCGCCGTACTGGGCCAGGCGGCCGGTGCCGCCGCTGACAACGGCCTGCATCTGCTGAGTCACAGCGCCGGCTAGCTCAGGCGAGATGACGCGCTTCGACTGGAGCCGGTTGCGCTGGATCATCTCGTCGGTCGAGACGTCACGAACCTCATCGATTCCGACGGGCCCGCGGTCAGGGGCGCCGAGAGTTCCTGAGATACGCTTACCCCCGGAGGCGAAGCTTTGGTAGGAGTGGGCCCAATCGAGCACCGAAACGCCCTGCTTGAAAGCCCCGAGAGTCATTGCTGGGTTAGTCGAAACCGGCGAACGCACTCCCATAGCGGTGATCAATTTCGAGACCCGCTTCGTTCCAGTCTTCAGCCCGACGGCTGCGAAGACGGCATTGTCGGAGTAGGTCAGGGCTGAGCCTAGATCGCGCGTGCCGGCATAGGATTTGTCGAAGTTGTTGACGACGAACTTCTCGCCATCGGTCGCACCAGGGACGTCAAAGACACGCTTGCGCGACTCCCAAACCGAACCAAGGCCGTAACCCTTGCGCAGTGCCGCCGCGAGAATGAATGGCTTCACTGTTGAGCCGGGCTGCCGCTCACCTTGGGTCGCGAGATTAAACGGGCGCTGCTGATAGTCGCGGCCGCCGATCATCGCCTTGACCTCGCCGGTCTTGTTGTCGATCGCCACCAGCGCGACCGACGGTCCGTTCGGGTCGCTTAGGTTCTGGTCGACCGCCTGCTGCGCAGCTTGCTGAAAGTCGAGGTCGAGAGTTGTCCGCACGCGCAACCCTCCCTCAAAGGCGCGCCGCACACCAAAGTGCTCAACGAGCTGCTGGCTAACCCAGGTCGTGAAGTAAGGCGCTTTCGTGTCAACCGACGGCGGAACGACCAGCGCAGGCAATCCCTCGACAACTGCTTGGTCGTATTCGGCTGCCGAGATTCGACCCTGATCGCGCATCTTGCCGAGTACAAGGTCGCGGCGCTTCAACGCTGCCTCGGGGTGAGCGACCGGATCGAAGGCCGTGGGGTTGGCAATCACGGCGGTCAGCAGAGCGGCTTCGGCCGCGGTTAGCTCGCTCGCACACGGCCTCTCTTTGACGCCGCAACCAATGTGGTTCGCGTCGCGGCCGAAGTAGACGCGCGCGGCCGACTCAATTCCGTAAGCGCCATTGCCGAAGTAGATCGAGTTGAGGTATTCGCTGAGGATCTTCTCCTTCGACCACTTGCGCGTGAGGTGGTAGGCCAGCGCCGATTCGCGGAGCTTCTGCGTGACGGTCCGCTGATCCTGCGCCTCGAGTGCGTTCTTGACGAACTGCTGCGTGATCGTGGAACCACCTTGACGTGCGCCGCCCTTAAGCGTGTCCTGAACAAAAGCGCGCAAAATGCCGCGAGGATCAACGCCGTTGTTTGCGTAGAAACGCTGGTCTTCGACCGAGATCACGGCACTTCGCATGAACGGGGAGATCGCTGAGTAAGGGATCAAAACACGATTGCGGCTGCTCTTAAGAATTCCCAGTGGTCTCCCCAAAGCGTCAAGGAGAACCGAGTTACGAGCGGTTTTGAAGCCTGTATTGCTTTGCAGGTTCGGGAGCTCAGAGGCGACTGCCATCATCATTCCGAAGACGGTCGAGACGATCGCGAGGGCGATCAGCGGCAGCGCGATCAGGATCAGCCGCAGGCGCTTAACGCGGGGCTTGCGCACGCGGGGCGTGGGAGCGCCCGTCTGCTCTTCAGCGCTGTGGTCTGTGATCTCTGCGTGGTCTTCTGTCATCTGTCGTTGCTGAGGTGAAAGCGCGCATTGATGCGGCCGGAACACCCTCAAGCCCCGCAGTCTGCCGCCGGAAGTGGAGGCGTCCTGCTCTGTACTCAGACTAGCATTGACGCTGATGGAATCCGCCGCTTCAAAATCCGCCCAGTTGACTGCCAATTCCGCCGAGGATCTTCCCGCTGGCGCGTTACAGGCAAAGCTTGAGCTTGCCGAAAGGGAAGGGAGGCAGCTGCGCGTGAAGCTGGGTCTCGACCCAACCGCTCCGGACATCCATCTCGGCCATACGGTGGTGTTGACGAAGCTCCGCGAGTTTCAAGACCAGGGCCACCGGGTAGTACTGATCGTCGGTGACTACACGGCGCGGGTTGGGGATCCAAGCGGCCGTTCGGAGACGCGCCCCGTGCTCAGTCCAGAAGAGATCATCGCCAATGCGAACAGCTATGAGGCGCAGGCCGGCCGCATCCTCGACCAGAACCCCGAGCGCTACGAGCTCCGCTACAACAGCGAGTGGCTCGATATGCCGATGGCCGAACTTCTGGCGCTCGTGCGGACAACGACCGTCGCGCAACTTCTAGAGCGCGAGGACTTCTCAAAGCGATACAAGGGCGGCTCACCGATCTCGGTGCTCGAGCTTCTCTATCCACTAATGCAGGGCTACGACTCGGTCGCAATCGAAGCTGACGTCGAGATCGGCGGCACCGACCAAACCTTCAACATCTTGCTCGGGCGCGACATCCAGCGTCATTACGGAATTGCCGAACAGGCCGTCCTCACGATGCCAATCTTGGCTGGCATCGACGGCGTCGAGAAGATGTCGAAGACGAAGGGCAACGAGATCGCAATTGAGTCGAGCGCCGACGAGATGTTTGGCCGCACAATGCGCCTCCCAGACGAAGCGATGGCAAGCTGGTTTGAGCTGCTCGCGATTCCGCCGCCAGCAGCCGCCACCGGTGCGCGTGACACCAAGGTGGCACTAGCGAAGGCGATCGTGGCGCGATTCCATGACGAGGTCGCAGCCGACGCAGCAGAGGCGCAGTTCGTCAGTCAGTTCGCAAAGCACGAGCTTCCTGAAGAGATTGACGAGTTCGCATTCACAGTCGGCGACGGAATGGTTCACCTACCGCAGGCACTCGCCGACGGCTTTGGCATCTCGCGTTCTGAGGCTCGGAGGCTGGTCGAACAGGGTGGCGTCAAGATCGACGGCGAGGCGGTCGATCCGGCGCATTTGGACGTTGACCCCGCACAGCTTTCCGGCTCGGTCGTCCAGATTGGGCGTCGGCGCTTCAAACGCTTCAAGATCGACCGATAAAAATCAGTTGTTTCCTGCTACGATGCGGAGCGGTCGTAAGTAGGAGCGAAGTTGCTCCCCGCTTCGACCCGGTTCTCAGTGCCTCGGCGCTGGGCGCCCCTCGAGAAGGAAGCCCCTTCCCGCATGGGTGTGTCGGTCTTTGAAAACTCAACAGCATGCGTACCTCCGGGTCTGAACACCTGGCCCGGATGTGCGTCCAGGTTCGAACCGCCGGTGGCCGGCTTTGCTGGCCACGTGGCGGTCTGAGTAGTAACCAGTCAAGACCGCGGCACCCCGTGTACGGAGTGCCGCAGAAGTAGGTCATGGCGAACTCTCAAACATTCGAGTAAAGGCCTTCGGGCCTGAAGTCGATGTACTTTATGGAGAGTTTGATCCTGGCTCAGGACGAACGCTGGCGGCGTGCTTAACACATGCAAGTGGGGCGACGAACCAGACTTCGGTCTGGGGCAGAGCCGCGAACGGGTGAGTAACACGTGGGCAACCTGCCCCGTTGATCGGGACAACCCTAGGAAACTGGGGCTAATACCGAATGAGGTGCCAACTCATAAGAGTTGTCACGAAAGGAAGCTTCGGCCTCCGCGACGGGATGGGCCCGCGGCCCATTAGTTAGTTGGTGGGGTAACGGCCTACCAAGGCATCGATGGGTAGCTGGTCTGAGAGGACGATCAGCCACACTGGGACTGAGACACGGCCCAGACTCCTACGGGAGGCTGCAGTGGGGAATCTTGCGCAATGCACGAAAGTGTGACGCAGCAACGCCGCGTGGAGGAAGAAGGCTCTCGGGTCGTAAACTCCTTTCAGTTGGGACGAAGCTTCGTCGGTTAATAGCCGGCTGGAGTGACGGTACCTTCACAAGAAGCACCGGCTAACTACGTGCCAGCAGCCGCGGTAATACGTAGGGTGCAAGCGTTGTCCGGAATCATTGGGCGTAAAGAGCGTGTAGGCGGCCCGATTAGTCCGCTGTGAAAGTCCAGGGCTCAACCCTGGAATGCCGGTGGATACTGTCGGGCTCGAGTCCGGAAGAGGCGAGTGGAATTCCTGGTGTAGCGGTGAAATGCGCAGATATCAGGAAGAACACCAACGGCGAAGGCAGCTCGCTGGGACGGTACTGACGCTGAGACGCGAAAGCGTGGGGAGCAAACAGGATTAGATACCCTGGTAGTCCACGCCGTAAACGATGGGTACTAGGTGTGGGGGGTGTCGACTCCCCCCGTGCCGAAGCTAACGCATTAAGTACCCCGCCTGGGGAGTACGGCCGCAAGGCTAAAACTCAAAGGAATTGACGGGGGCCCGCACAAGCAGCGGAGCATGTGGTTTAATTCGAAGCAACGCGAAAAACCTTACCTGGGCTTGACATGTTTCTGACCGGCGTGGAAACACGCTTTTCCTTCGGGACAGAATCACAGGTGGTGCATGGCTGTCGTCAGCTCGTGTCGTGAGATGTTGGGTTAAGTCCCGCAACGAGCGCAACCCTCGTCGTATGTTGCCAGCATTTAGTTGGGGACTCATACGAGACTGCCGGTGACAAACCGGAGGAAGGCGGGGATGACGTCAAGTCATCATGCCCCTTATGTCCAGGGCTACACACGTGCTACATTGGCGCGTACAGAGGGCAGCGATACCGCGAGGTGGAGCCAATCCCAAAAAGCGCGTCTCGGTTCGGATTGTAGGCTGAAACTCGCCTACATGAAGGCGGAGTTGCTAGTAATCGTGGATCAGCACGCCACGGTGAATACGTTCCCGGGCCTTGTACACACCGCCCGTCACACCACGGGAGTGAGCAACACCCGAAGCCGGTGTCCTAACCCGCAAGGGAGGGAGCCGTCGAAGGTGGGGCTCGTGACTGGGGTGAAGTCGTAACAAGGTAGCCGTACCGGAAGGTGCGGCTGGATCACCTCCTTTCTAGGGAGTCCTTAAATGGACCTGCGCAGTACGGCGCTGTAATCGGCCTCACGATTTATCGTGAACGTTGTTTTACAGCCTCCGGCTGAGCAGCCTGGAATGTCGACCGAATCTGGCATTCAAGCTGCGGCATACCGCCGTTAGCGAGTAAATGCATGCTGTTGAGTTTTGAGAGACCGGCCCGTTCGCCGTCTTGGCCCCCGTGTCAAGCGGCCGGCGAGTTAACCCTCTCGGCGCTCCTTGAAAACTGCACAGCAGCCACGACCCGACCACGATGAGCGGTCGGGTCAAAACGGGTATCACCGATCGATCTAAAGGGTCGATCGATCACCGTCAAGATAGTAAGGGCACA
>JBIHZY010000038.1:0-11741 GCA_044240185.1 Solirubrobacteraceae bacterium | reverse complement strand
CGTCAGCAGAGCTTCGCGCCTGCCCCCGCAATCGCGGTTGGGGCATTTCGTGAAGACTGAGTTCTCGGGCTTGACGGTCACCGAGCCGCAGACCGGACACTTCTTCGGCGCGCTAACTGGGCCGCTTCGTCCGTCGCGCTCAGCGGCGTGTGGCGCCGGCGAGACGACCTGCGGGATAACGTCACCGGCGCGCAGAATGATCACCTCGTCGCCGGGGCGCACGTCCTTGCGGATCAGGTCCTCCTCGTTGTGAAGCGTGGCGTGCTGAACAACGACGCCGCCGACTTCGACCGGCACGAGAACCGCGTACGGGTGCAGGTCGCCGAACTTGCCGACGCTCCACTCGATCGCTTCAAGCTGCGTCAGTTTCGTCGTTGGCGGGAACTTCCAAGCCACCGCCCAGCGCGGGTCACGGCCGACCACTCCCAGCCGCCGCTGCTGCTCAGCGTCATCGACCTTGATCACGACGCCATCAATCTCAAAGCTAAGCGAGCCGCGGCGCTGCTGCCACGCAAGGCAACGCTCGATTGCCGCTTGCTCACTATCTAGCCGCTCAATCTCGCTGTTAACCGGGAAGCCACGCTCGCGCAGCCACTCGAGCGTCTCCCACTGGGAACTGAAGCTGATCCCTTCGCAGGCGCCTACGCCGTAAGCCCAGAGCGATAGCGGCCGCTCAGCGGCGAGCCGCGGATCGAGCTGGCGCAGCGTTCCTGCGGCCGCGTTGCGTGGATTCATGAAGGTTGGCTTGCCGTCGCTGGCGCGGCGCTCGTTGAGGCTCTGGAAGCCCTCCAGCGACATGTAGACCTCGCCACGCACTTCGATCATCGGCGGAGCGTCATCGATGCTCAGTGGAACCGTCGGAATCGTGCGCAGGTTGTGCGTTACGTCCTCTCCGACCTCGCCGTTGCCGCGCGTCGCTCCGCGCTCGAGCACGCCGTCGCGATAGACGATTGAGATTGCGAGCCCGTCGACCTTGGGTTCGCAGACATACTGGAAAGCAGCGTCGTCAATCCCTTCGCGCGCTAGATGGTTGCGCATCCTCAGCACCCAGGCGTCGAACTCCTCCGGACTGCGCGCGTTGGCGAGCGAAAACATCGCCTGCGGGTGTGTCACCTTCTCGAGCGCGCTGACGGGCTCGGCGCCGACGCGCTGCGTCGGCGAGTCTGGCGTCACGAGCTCCGGGTGGTCACGTTCAAGCTCGCGTAGCTCGTCAAGCAGAGCGTCGTACTGATCGTCACCGATCGAGGGATCGTCTTGAACGTAGTAGCGCTCGTTGTGCACGCGCAGCTCAGCGCGGAGCTGCTCGGCGCGATCAGCGGCGGCGCTCACTGCGACTCTGAAGCGCCAGCTTCCAACAACTGGCTCAGGTCGCGGGCATCGAGCGCCTCAATTCCGGGCTCGTATGTCAGGTCGAAGTGCAGCGGCGTTACGGCGATCTTGCCCGCCGCTAGCGCCGCGAGATCTGTTCCCGCTTCGTCCTTGAAGCCATGATCTTCGCCGTAAATCGAGAAGCGCCTGCGGCCGGGCGTGCCTTGCTCTTGCAGCTTCAGCTCGTCGCGGTAGATCCTCTTGCCGAGCCGCGTTACCTCGACACCCGACGGGCTGTCACCGGGCACGTTGACGTTGATCAGCGTTCCCTCGGGCAGAGGCGTGTGCCCAAGGTGCTGCGCTAGCCGCGCAGCAAACTCGGCGCCAGCATCAAACTCGAAGTGACGGCCCCAACGGAAGTCCATCTCACGGCTGGTCGACTGCTGCGAGACGGCGATCGCTGGAATCCCCAGCAGAACCCCTTCAAGGGCCGCGGCAACTGTTCCGGAGTAGGTCACATCGTCGCCAAGGTTGGCGCCGTGATTGATTCCCGAGACGATCAGCTCGGGATAGAAACCCTCGACCAGGCCGAGCGTTGCGAAGCGCACGCAGTCGACCGGCGTCCCCTCCGTGGCGTAGCCAACGCTGCCGTCATCGAACGGGATCTCCTCGATCCAGAGCGGTTTATGCGTTGTGATCTTGCGCGCGAAAGCCGAGCGATTGCCGTCCGGGGCGATCGTCACCAGCTCAACATCTGGCAGCGCTGCCAGCGCGGCGCGCAGCGCCTGCAGCCCCTCGGCTTCGATGCCGTCGTCGTTGGTAAGAAGAACCTTCATTGCGCGCTAGGAGCGAGCATAGAGCGCGGTGCTGGCGACACGGCCGCTGGAGCTAAAAGGGGCGACTCAGACCAGTTCGAGATAGACCATCTCGGTCGAGTCGCTGCGCCGCGGCCCAAGCTTGAGGATCCGCGTGTAGCCACCCGGGCGCTCGGTGTAACGCGGAGCGACCTCAGTGAAGAGCTTGTGCACGGCGGTTGCGTCCTGCCCGAGCGCTGAGAGTGCCTGGCGGCGGGCGTGAAGGTCGCCGCGCTTGGCCAACGTGATCAGCTGCTCGACTTCAGGCTTTACGGCCTTGGCCTTCGCCTCAGTCGTCTTGATCCGCTCGTGCTCAATGATCTCCTTGCAGAGGTTGCGCATCATCGCCTTGCGATGAGAAGGGCTGCGGCTTAGCTTGTGGCGGGTTTTCTGATGGCGCATGGTTTGGATCCTCAGTCGTCGCGCAGCGCGAGACCGCGCGCAGCAAGCGTTTCGATTACCTCGTCGATCGACTTCTTGCCGAAGTTCGGGATCGCGTTCAGCTCAGCCTCTGACTTCGAGAGCAGATCGCCGATCGTCTGAATGCCAGCGCGCTTAAGGCAGTTGTATGAACGGACGCCAAGCTCCAGCTCCTCGATCAGGATGTCGTCGAGTGGACCACCAGCAGCGAGCGGTGGGGCTCCAGGGATTGCCCCTAGGCCGGCCGAGTCGAGCTGATTTACGGGGCCGGCGCGGAGCTCTTCGATCCGATCCTCGTCCGTAAAGATCGCCAGCTGTGAGATCAGGATCTCCGACGCCTCGCGCAGAGCGGTTTGAGGATCGAGCGAACCGTCGGTCTCGATGTCGATAGTCAACTTGTCGAAGTCGGTGCGCTGGCCAACGCGGGCCTGCTCAACGGCGTAAGCGACACGCTGAACCGGCGAGAAGAGCGAGTCGATCGGAATGACGCCGATCGGCTGATCGTCGGTCTTGTTGTCCTCAGCTACGCGGTAACCGCGGCCACGGCCGATCGTCAGGTAGATCTCAAGCTTCGTCTTCGCCTCGAGCGTCGCGATGTGGATGTTGGGGTTGAGGATCTCGACGCCGGCAGGGAGGTCGATGTCCTTAGCCTTGATCTCGCCTGGGCCGGTAACGACGAGCGGGGCTTCGACCTCGGTCGCGTCGGAGTGCATCCGGCAGACGATCCCCTTCAGGTTGAGGATGATGTCGGTGACGTCTTCGGTCACGCCTTCGATCGATGAGAACTCGTGGCGCACGCCTTCAATCCGGACGCTCGTAACGGCAGCGCCGGAAAGCGAGCTGAGCAGCACGCGTCGCAGCGAGTTGCCGAAGGTGTAGCCGAAGCCACGGTCGAGCGGTTCAATTACGAACGATCCGCTGTTCTCGTCGCTGGTGTCACTGGTGATCCGAGGAATCTGAAAGTCGAGCATCGTGGCGATTTATCCTGTGGTTGTAATCGGTGCGGCGCCTAACTTCAGGCGACCGCCGGGCGCGCCGCCCCCACCAATCGGGGGGCAAACGCCAAACATTGCTGCTACTTCGAATACAGCTCGACGATGAGCTGTTCCTGCACCGGCGTCGTGATCTCACGACGCTCAGGCGCACGAAGAATCTTTGCTGTCAACGACTCGTGGTCGGCCTGCAACCAGGCCGGCACCTGCGCCGTAAGTTCGGTAGCCCCGCGGACAACCGGCTCAGCCGGGCTGTCGCCCTTGAGCGCGATGATGTCGCCCTCGTGGACTTGGAAGCTTGGGATGTCAACGCGGCGGCCGTTGACCGTCCAGTGGCCGTGGCGAACCATCTGGCGTGCCTGGCGGCGTGAGCCAGCGAAGCCGAGGCGAACGATCACGTTGTCGAGGCGGCGTTCGAGCATCTGCAGCAGGTTCTCGCCGGTGATTCCGTCCTGACGGCTGGCGCGGTCGTAGTAGAGGCGGAACTGCGTTTCAAGAACGCCGTAGTAGCGACGGGCCTTCTGCTTCTCGCGCAGCTGCACGCGGTACTCGCTCTGCTTCTGACGGCCACGGCCGTGGTCGCCTGGCGGGTACGCGCGGCGCTCAAACGAGCACTTGTCTGTTAAGCAGCGCTCACCCTTGAGGAAGAGCTTCTCGCCTTCGCGGCGGCACTGCTTGCACTGAGGTGAAGTATCGCGAGCCATTGTTCAGCGGCCCCCTATACGCGGCGGCGCTTGCGCGGCCGGCATCCGTTGTGGGCTTGCGGCGTTACGTCGCGCACGCTGATTACTTCGAGCCCTGCGGCCTGAAGCGAGCGAATCGCTGTCTCGCGGCCGGAGCCCGAGCCCTTGACGTAAACGTCGACCTTCTGAAGTCCTTGTTCCATTCCCTTGCGGGCAGCCGAGTCGGCCGTTACCTGAGCGGCGAACGGGGTCGACTTGCGCGAGCCCTTGAAGCCGGCTCCACCGGCTGACTCCCAAGCAATCACGTTGCCTTGCAGGTCGGTAAGCGAGACGATCGTGTTGTTGAACGACGTCTTGATATGGGCCTGACCGACAGGAATGTTCTTCTTGACCTTGCGGCGGCCACGGGCTGGGCGTTTTGGAGCGGGCACTTAGTTCCTCATGTCTTGGTTGCGGCTTTCTTGCCGGCGACCTGCATCCGCTTTGGTCCCTTACGGGTACGGGCGTTGGTCTTTGTCTTCTGACCACGAACCGGAAGGCCGCGGCGGTGGCGGATGCCGCGATAGCAGCCAATCTCGCCAAGTCGTTTGATGTTCTGTGAGCGTTCGCGGCGAAGGTCACCTTCGACGAGAATGTCGCCGTCGACTGCGGTACGCAGCTTCGCGACCTCGTCTTCGGTTAGGTCGCGCACGTAAGTATCTGGGTTGATTCCGGCCTCTTGGAGCATCGATAGGGAGGTCGAGCGACCGATCCCATAGATGTAGGTAAGTCCGATTTCAACGCGCTTGTTGAGCGGAATATTGATTCCTGCGATGCGAGCCATTTAGATATTTATCCTTGACGCTGCTTGTGTCGCGGGTTCGGGCAGATCACAAAGACAACGCCTTTGCGCTTGATTACGCTGCATTTTTCGCACATCGGCTTGACCGACGGTCTTACCTTCATAATTCCTTCTTCGTCGATGGGCCGGAAAGAGGCTCTGGCGACCGCAGGGGCGCGCCGCTACCACTCGCGGACAAACACGCCCCCTCGCGGGAACGCACACGAGCTCATAAGGTAGCAAAAAGCGGCAATTATTCGCTTTGCGCCCGTTCACTTGCCCGCTCCGAGCAGTTTATGCCAGGGCGTGAGGATTCTGGGGCCGTCGGCAGTGACGGCAACTGTGAACTCGAAATGGGCTGAAAGTGAGCCATCTACGGTGAAGATTGACCAGCCGTCGGGGGCAATTCGAACCCCATGTCCACCTGCGGTAATCATCGGCTCGATCGCCAGAACCATCCCCTCTTCAAGCTTCGGGCCACGGCCAGCCGGGCCGAAGTTGGGAATCTGCGGATCCTCGTGCATCGACTGCCCAACGCCGTGACCGACCAATGTTCGGACGACGCCAAAGCCGTCGGCCTCGGCACAGATCTGAACGGCATGCGAGATGTCGCCGATGCGGCCGCCAACTTGGACCTGCTCGACGGCGTCGAAGAGTGATGCCTCAGTGACGGCAATCAGCGACTCGGCCTCAACCGTCACCTCGCCAACCGGGAAAGTGACGGCGGCGTCGGCGACCCAGCCATCGAGCGTGACGCCGATATCGACCGAGAGAATGTCGCCGTCGGCGAGCGTGTAGGCACCGGGGATGCCGTGCACAACCATCGAGTTCGGTGAGGCGCAGATCGAGCCGGTGAAGCCGTTGTAGCCCTTGAACGACGGCTCCGCGCCCTGCGAGCGGATGAAGCGCTCAACCGTCTCGTCGAGCTCGGCGGTGGTGACGCCAGCGGCGATCTTGCCCGCGACAAGCTGCATCGCGCGGGCGTGGATCTCACCGGCGGCAGCGATCTTGTCGATCTCCTCGGGGGTCTTCTTGATGATCACAGCGTTACGCGAACCGCTCAGATCGAATCTTCGAGCTTCAGCGTCGCGATCGTCGCGCGGATGCGACTGAAGACCTCCGAAGGAGTCGACGACCCGTCGAAGCGATGCAGCAGCCCGAGCTGCTCGTAGTAGTCGGCCAGCGGCGCCGTCTGCTCGTGGTAAACGGAGAGCCGGTTGCGAACCGTCTCCGGCTGATCATCCTCGCGCTGGACGAGCGGGGTTCCGTCAACGTCATCGACCCCCTCAACCTTCGGTGGGTCAAACTCAACGTGGTAGACGCGGCCCGAAACAGGATTTACGCGGCGCCCTGAAATCCGCTGCACGATCTCCTCGTCGTCAACCTCGATCATCAAGACAGCGGTCAGCTTGCGGCCAAGCTTCTCGAGGTCGGTGCCCAGCGCCTCGGCCTGTGGGATCGTGCGCGGGAAGCCGTCAAGCAGGAAGCCGTCGCGAGCGTCGGGGCGACCGACCGCTTCAAGCAGGACGCCGATAATCACCTCATCGGGAACGAGGTTGCCAGCGTCCATATAGCTGGCCGCAAGCTCACCGAGTTCAGTCTTCTCGGCGACAGCCTGTCGCAGAATGTCGCCGGTAGCGATGTGTGGCAGCTCAAACTCAGTTCGCAGCTGCTCTGCCTGAGTCCCCTTGCCGGCGCCGGGAGGTCCAAGCAGAATCAGGTTCAGCTCGGCCATCGCTACTTGAGGAAGCCTTCGTAGTTGCGCATCATCAACTGCGCCTCGAGCTGCTTCATTGTGTCGAGCGCAACGCCGACGACGATCAGCAGCGAAGTGCCGCCAAAGAAGAAGTTGGCAGCCGTCTGGTTAATCAGAATTGTCGGCAGAGCGGCGACCGCAGCGAGGTAGAGCGCGCCAGGGAAGGTCAGGCGAGCAAGGATGCGGTCAAGGAACTCGGCCGTCGGCCGACCGGGTCTGACTCCCGGAATGAAGCCGCCGTACTTCTTCAGGTTCTCGGCCTGATCAACCGGATTGAAAGTAATCGCGGTGTAGAAGTAAGTGAAAGCAATGATGAAGAGCGTCTCACCAGCCAGATACGCCGGCCCTGAGGGACTGAAGAAGTTCGCCAAGCTCTGCGCCCAAGGCGTGCCAATGAGCTGGCCGACCGTTGGCGGGAAGGCCATGATCGACGCAGCGAAGATCACCGGGATAACACCCGCCATGTTGACGCGCAGCGGCAGATAGGTCTGGCCGCCGCCGCTCATCCGGCGGCCAATAACGCGCTTCGCGTATTGCACGGGAATCCGCCGCTGCCCTTCCTGAATGAAGACGACAGCGGCAATCACTGCGAGAGCGAGGAACGGCATCATCACCTTGAAGACAGGGTCAGGGCTGGTCCACCAAGCTTGGATGCCGTTTGGTAGGCCGGAAACGATTGACGCGAAGATCATCAGCGAAATTCCGTTGCCGATGCCGCGCTGCGTGATCAGCTCACCCATCCACATCACGACGACACAACCGGCGGTGAGCGTCAGCACAATCAGGAACAGCGTTCCGGCGTTGAAGTTCGTGATTACAGGCAAGCCAGCGGAAGCTTCCTGGCTCTTAAACAGGAAGACGTAACCGATCGACTGCGCGAAGGCCAAGCCGACGGTCAGATAACGCGTGTACTGCGTGATCTTGGCCTGCCCTACCTCGCCCTCCTTCGAAAGCTTCTCGAGCGAAGGCAGAACGACGGTCAGCAGCTGCAGGATGATCGAAGCCGTGATGTACGGCATGATCCCGAGCGCAAAAATCGCCATCCTCGAGAGGCCACCACCGCTGAAGGTGTTGAGCAGGTTAAGAATCCCGCCGCCACCGAACTGGTTTTGGATCTCTTCGATCGCCTTCGTGTCAACGCCAGGGACCGGCAGGTGGGCGCCGAGCCGGTAGAGCGCGAGCAGTAGCGCCGTGAACGCAAGTTTCTTGCGAATCTCGGGAACCGTAAAGGCGCTGATAACCGTCGCGATCATGGCGCTGGGGTGCTGGGCGCCTCGCTTCCGACCATCACGCAGGTGCCTCCAGCAGCTTCAATCGCCGCCTTCGCCGAGGCGCTGAAACCATGAGCGTGAACGGTCAGCGGCTTGCTGATCTCGCCCTTCGCGAGCACCTTGACCGGAACGTTCTTGCGCGTACCGAGACCGTTGGCGACGAGTGCTTCGATCGTCACATCGGCGCCGGAGTCGAAGCGAGCCTCGAGATCCTGAAGGTTTACGGCCTGAGTGTGGGTACGGAAGGGCTCGAAAGGCATCGACTTCTTCATGTTCGGGCCGCGCAGCTTGCGCATCCGGACCTGAATTGGCATCTGACCACCCTCGAAGCGGGCGCGGTCCTTGGAGCCTGAACGCGAGCCGTAACCCTTGTGTCCACGGCCGGACGTCTTGCCGTGACCCGAACCATGACCGCGACCAACACGGCGGCGTGGCTTGCGGCTACCTGGCGATGGCGAGAGGCTATGCAGGCCGAAGCGTTCGCTCTCCGAACTCTCCTCGGCAGCGACCTTCTTAGCAGCGGCTGGAGCTGGCTTCGCGGCGGCCTCGGTCTTGGCAGGGGCCTTCGTAGCTGCGGCAGGCTTCGCGGCGGCAGGCTTCTTTGTGGCTGCTGGCTTCGCGGCGGCGGCAGGCTTCTTTGCGGCTGCTGGCTTCGCGGCGGCGGCTGGCTTCTTCGCTGCCGGCTTCTTAGCGGCAGGCTTCTTCGGCTCGGGGCTCATTAGGAGTCCTCTCCATCGACGCGTACAAGGTGGCGGACGGTGTGAAGCATTCCGCGCGTCGGCGGATTGTCGGCTACTTCAACGCTGTGGCCGATCCGGCGCAGGCCGAGCGAGCGCAGCGTCGCTAGCTGCGAGGCCTGGCTGCCGTTGCTGGAGCGAACCTGAGTTACGCGAAGCTCGCTCATGCCGGCGGCTCCTCTGTGCTCTCAGCCTCTTCGACGGCTTCAACAACTTCGGCCACCTCAACGGCTTCAACAGCCTCAGCAACTTCAACAGCCTCAACTGCGGAGACGGGCTCAACGGCTACGGCAACCGCGCCCTCTTCTTCGGCTGCTGGCGCTGCCGTGGCAGGCGCAAGGCCAAGAACTTCGTTGATCGAAAGCCCACGCAGCTCTGCGACTTCGGCCGGCGTGCGCAAGCTGCGCAGCCCTTCGACCGTCGCCTTGACGAGGTTGATCGGGTTCTGCGAGCCGAGGCTCTTCGAAAGAATGTCGTGGATTCCAGCCAACTCGAGCACCGCGCGCACGCCGCCACCGGCGATCACTCCGGTACCTGGAGATGCTGGCTTCATGAAGACGCGGCCAGCACCGAAAATTCCGGTCGTCTGGTGCGGAATCGTTGCGCCATAGCGAGGCACGCGGAAGAGGTTCTTCTTCGCCTGCTCAACGCCCTTCTGGATTGCCATCGGGACCTCGTTGGCCTTGCCGTAGCCGACGCCAACGACGTCCTTCTCATCGCCTACGACGACAAGTGCGGTGAAGGAGAAGCGGCGTCCGCCCTTGACGACCTTGGCAACGCGGTTGATCTCAACGACGCGTTCTTGAAGGTCAAGCCCTGAGGCGCTGACTGTGCGGTCAATTTCCATGGATTAGCTCAATTCCTTGCTCATACGCTCAGTCCACCCTCGCGCAGTCCTTCAGCGAAAGCCTTAACGCGGCCGTGATAGCGGTAGCCACCACGGTCGAAGACAACGGTTGATGCGCCGGCAGCCTTGGCCCGCTCGGCGAGTAGCTGACCGAGCTTCTCGGCCTGCTCCATCGGCGCGATCGAGCGCATTTGCGGCTCCGACCAGCTGACAGCAGCCAGCGTCTGGCCCTTTGAATCGTCGATCAGTTGTGCGCTGATGCCGCGATTCGAGCGGAAGACCGAAACGCGCGGGCGATCGGGAGTACCGATCACCTTTGCGCGCACACGGCGCTGGCGACGAAGACGGCCCTTTGCACGCGTAGCTTTGCTCATGCGCGCTTACCTACCTTGCGGATAACGTGCTCGCCCTCGTAACGGATTCCCTTGCCCTTGTAAGGCTCAGGCGGGCGGCTCTTGCGGATCTTTGCGGCCGTCTCACCGACGAGCTGCTTTGAGATCCCTTTGACGATCACGCTTGTTGGCTGGGGCACGTCGAAGCTGATTCCGTCTGGAGCTGGAATTTCGACAGGGTGCGAGTAGCCGAGCGCCAGCGTCAGGTCTGAACCCTTCAGCGCAGCGCGGTAACCGACGCCCTGAATCTCGAGCGTCTTCTCAAAGCCATCGGTGACGCCCTCGACCATGTTCGCGACTAGTGAGCGTGTTAGACCGTGCAGCGAGCGATGCTCACCGCGGTCGGTTGGGCGTGTGACGAGTAGCTCCTCGCCTTCCTGCACGACCGTGATGTCGCGTGGAATCCGCTCGCTCAGCTCGCCCTTAGGGCCCTTGACGGTCACCAGTTCGGGCTCGATCTGAATCTCGACGCCGGATGGGACAGGGATTGGTTTTCTTCCGATTCGCGACATAGGGCTACCAGACGAAGGCCACAACCTCGCCGCCGACACCCGCTGCGCGGGCCTCGTGACCGGTCATGACTCCCCTTGAAGTGGAGACGATTGTTGTGCCCATTCCGCCTTGAACCTTCGGAATGCTGCCGTTATCAACGTAGTAGCGCTGACCTGGCCGCGAGGCACGCTTGAGGCCAGTGATTGCGCTGCGACGGTCGTCGGCGTACTTGAGCTCGACGGCGAGAATGTCACCCGGGTGCTCAGCGTCATGCTCGCGCATTTCGTAGCCGGCGATGTAACCCTGCTCCTTGAGAATGCGGGCCATCTCGCGCTTCAGCTTCGATGCCGGAATTTCAACGACGTCGTGCTGGGCAACGATGCCGTTGCGCACACGGGTCAAGAAATCGGCGATTGGATCTGTCATCGACATTGGTTGCTCGTCTCCCCTACCAGCTGCTCTTCGTCATTCCGGGGATGTAGCCGTTGTGAGCTAGCTCACGCAGACAGATACGGCAGACGCCGAACTTGCGGTAGACAGCGCGTGAGCGGCCGCAGCGGCTGCAACGGCTGTAGCCGCGGGTTGGGTACTTGGGTGTGCGCGCCTGCTTGACGCGCTGGGAAGTCTTGGCCATTACTGATCGGTCTCCTCGGCGGGTTCATCGGCAGCCTCGTCGGCTCCCTCTTCAGCGGCCTCTTCGGCTGCTCCTTCTTCTACCTCGTCGGCGCCCTCATCCTCGGCGTCGGCTTCGTCGCCATCGTCGCCCTCTTCGGCGTCCGCGGCTGGCTGCTCGCTCTCCTGCTCAGCCTTTGCAGCCTCCAAGGCAGCCTTCGATTCAGCGGCGGCTGCGGCCTTCTTGGCCTCTTCGGCAGCGACCTCTTCCGGGTTTGGCTTGTTGATGAAAGGCATTCCGAAGAGTGAGAGCAGCGCGTAGCCCTCGTCGTCGGTGGCGGCGCTGGTCGTGATCGCGATGTCGAGACCGCGGATCTGGTCGACTGCGTCGTAGTCGATCTCAGGGAAGATGATCTGCTCGCGAACGCCGATCGTGTAGTTGCCGCGGCCGTCAAAGTTGGCTGGCAGGCCACGGAAGTCGCGAATACGCGGGATCGCGATCGACATCAGGCGGTCAAGGAACTCGTAGGCACGGTCGCCGCGGAGCGTCACTGCAA
>JBIHZY010000037.1:0-11751 GCA_044240185.1 Solirubrobacteraceae bacterium | reverse complement strand
CTGCTCGTGTTCCTCTGGGTTGCCTTCGGAGGCCCGACGCCGCTGAGGCCCGACGGATACCAGATCACGGTTCCATTCAAGGAGGCCGGCCAACTCGCGCAGCAGGCCGACGTCCGCATCTCAGGGGTGCGAGTCGGCACCGTCAAGGCGATCGTTACTGACCCGGAGAGTGGAAACTCGAACGTATCGATTGAGATGCTGCCGCAGTACTCGCCGATCGCAAGCGACTCGCGCGCGATGCTGCGCGCCAAGTCGCTGCTCGGGGAGACCTATATCGAACTGACGCCCGGGAGTCCCGACGGCCCGTTTGTGGCCGACAACGGAACGATGCCGCGCGGCAACATCAAGCCATCGGTCGAGCTCGACGAAATCTTCCGCGCCTTCGATCCGAAGACGCGCGAGGCGTTCGGTACTTGGCAGCAGCAGCTGGCGATCGCCGGCACCGGGCAGGGGCGCGATCTCAACGACGCTTTCGCCCAGTTCGCGCCGCTCGAAGAGCAGGCTGCAAGTTTGGCCAAGGTGCTCAATCGCAATCAGCTTGCTTTGAGCGGCCTGATTCGTGACACCGGCGTCGTATTTTCGGCCTTGAGCGCCCGTGGCGACCAGCTCGCCAGCCTGATCGTCAACTCGAACCGCGTCTTCTCCACTACTGCCGCGGCAAATCAGCAGCTCGCCGATACCTTCGTCGCTCTTCCCACATTCCAGCGCGAATCGCGCGAGACGCTGGATCGGCTTGTCGTCTTTGCCGACACGACAAACCCGCTGATTACCCAGCTTCAGCCGGTCGCCAAACAACTCGCGCCGACGGCCGCCGCGCTTGAAGAGACTGCACCGGCGCTCAACGATCTGTTCATCGGTCTTGGCCCAGCGATCAGTGCTGCGAAGAAGGGGCTGCCGGCAACCGACGTTTTCCTTGCCGAAACGCCGCCTCTGCTGCAGGCGATCGATCCGCTTGCAGCGAACCTCAATCCGCTCTTCCAGTACGTCGGTCAATATCCGAGCGAGCTGACGGCGTTCATCGCCAACTCAGCCGCTGCGACGAACGCGCGTACCGACCTCAATGGCAGGGCGGCCAGGTACATACGCGTCACCAACACGCTCAACCCGCGCTCGCTCGCTGCCTATCCGGAGCGCGTCAAGTCGAGCAGGTCAAACCCCTATCCGCTGCCGCGCGCGTTTGACAGGCTGGCCACGGCCAACATGCCGGTGTTCCAGACGACGCCTTGCACCAGCGGCATCACCGCCGGGCTCTCGGCCAGCGCCGAGGCGGCGCTTGGGTCCGACTACGCTGCGCGCGTCAAGGGCTACGCCTTTAACACCAACAATCCGAACGGAATTGGCGATCCTGCCAACGTCGTCGCTCCGGCTTGCACGCTACAGGGCCCGGTCTTCGGCGGCGGCTTCTACTTCCCGCAGGTCAATGCCGGCGTCGTAACGCCGAAGCTCGTCCCCTGATCTACGTCGGCCGGTCGGCGCGGGAATCGGCTCGTGGCGGTAATTTGGCTTGATGGTCACTCGCCTGCTTGCGGCAGTAATGGGTTTCGCTGCGCGGCGGCCGGTCGCGGTTTCGCTGGCCGTCTTGGCGCTGGCTTTAGTTGGCGCCTTCTTTGCGCTGCGGTTGGAGCCGAGCGCCGAGACGGAAACTCTCGTCGGCCGCTCAACACCAGGCTACGCGGCGACCGATCTGCTGCATCAGCGTTTCGGCGATGACGCCGTCTATGTGGTTGTGCGCGAACCCGCGGTGCGAATTGCTCTTGGCGAGGATCTCGGCCGCGTCTTTGGCCTTGAGGGCTGCCTAGCCGGCAATCCAACCAAGGCCGCTGAGCCGCCGGGCGGAAAGGATGGCCCCTGCGGACGGCTGGCAGCGACTAAGCCGGCGAAGGTCGTCTTTGGTCCCGGAACCTTCATTAACGAAGCGGTTGGCCAGATCAACGATCAGCTCGGCAGTTACGCCGCCGCGCAGAAACGCGACTTGGCTGAGGCCGGCAAAAAGGCCTATCGAGCCGAGCTGGCGAAGAGTGGCGACCCTGCAGCGGCCGAGGCAGCGCGAGCGAAGGCGCGCCAGAAGGTCAACGCTGGCTATTTCCAGCTCTTAGCTGGGCTGGCGCTGCGCTACGGCCTGACGAAGGTTCCAGCGATCGACGACCCGCAGTTCCTTGCCCGCTTGATCTTCGACTCGACCCGCGCTGCGGGAACTCCGAAGGCGCGTTTTGCGACGATCTTCCCCAGCTCGCAGGGTGCGCTGATTCAGGTTCGACTTCGCAGCGACTTGAGCGAAGCCGAGCGCAAGACGGCGATCGCCAACATTCGTGCGGCTACTGAGATGGAGCAGTGGGCGCTCTCCGACGGCAGCTACGCGGTCACAGGCGCGCCGGTCTTGATCGGTGAGCTGAGTGATTCGATCTCAAAGTCGATTCTGATCCTGCTCGTTGCCGCCGTGATCGTGATGGCACTGATGCTGGGGATTGTCTTCCGCTCGCGGCTGCGGCTGCTGCCGCTGGCAATCGCATTGGTCTCAGTCGCGCTGACCTTTGGCGTGATGGCGATCAGCGGTATCGGGCTGACGATGGCTTCGATCGCGATCGTGCCGATCTTGATCGGGCTCGCTGTCGACTATGCGATTCAGCTGCAGTCGCGCTTCGACGAGCAGGGGCCGCCGCTGAAGACAGCGATCGGCGCCGTGGCGGCTCGAGGTGCACCAACGATTATCGCCGCTGCTGCTGCCACCGCTGCCGGTTTCCTCGTGCTTGTGCTTTCGCCGGTGCCGATGATCCGCGGCTTTGGCTTACTGCTCGTGATCGGAATTGCGCTCGCGCTGACCTGCGCGCTGACGCTTGGCGTTGCCGCGGCAGCGCTACTTGATCGCCGCAGAGCCGCGACGCCGCGGCCGATCGCCGTCATCAGCGCAGCATGGAATGACGCTGGCGGCCTAATCACTGCAACCGCTGCCTGGCAGGCTGTGGCCTCGCGCCTGCGCAGATTGACGGCCGCTGCGCTGCACGTCGCGACGGCGAAGCCCGGCCGCGTTCTTGCGATCGCGGGCGCGCTCGCACTGATCGGCTGGGGGCTCGACACGCAGTCCAAGGTTGAGTCCGACGTGCAGAAGCTCGTCCCCTCGTCGCTGCCGGCGCTGCGCGACCTTCAGCAGCTGCAAAAGGTGAGCGGGGTTGGGGGAGAGGTGAATGTCGTCGTTGAGGCCGAAAATGCGGCTTCGCCGGCCGTCGTCGCTTGGATGACTGATTATCAGTCGCGGGTTCTAAAACGGCTCAATTACGACCCCGAGCGCGGCTGCCGCGGCTCCGACCTCTGCCCGGCTTTCTCGTTGCCGGATCTCTTCACGACACCCGAATCGGTCTCGTCACAGCAGCGCGTTGACGCTCTGCTTGTCGCTGTCCCGCCTTATCTGACGCAGAACGTGATCGCGCCAGACCGCAAGACCGCGACCTTGGCTTTCGGGCTGCGGCTGATGAGCCTCGATCGCCAGTTTGCCGTGCTGCGCCTGATGGAGAGCGAACTGAACCCGCCGCCGGGAGTGCGTGCGCGGCTCGCGGGGCTGCCGGTCCTGACGGCGGCCGCCAACGATCGCCTCGCCTCGCCGCTGCGGCGGGGACTTTCGCTGCTGGTCAGCCTTTTCGCTGTCGGCCTGGTGCTGCTGTTGGCATTTCGTAGCTGGCGCCGCGCGCTGATTCCACTTCTGCCGATCGCGCTGGCGACCGGTTGGTCGGCGCTGATTCTGTTCGCGACGCGCATCCCACTGAACCCGCTCTCGGTCGTGCTCGGCACGCTCGTGGTCGCGATCGCAACCGAGTTCAGCGTGCTGCTCAGCGAGCGCTACCGCCGTGAACGCGACGACGGCCTCGGCCCCGCTGAAGCGCTGCGAGCGACCTATGCTTCGACCGGCGCCGCCGTAGTCGCGTCGGGGACGACGGCGATCGCCGGTTTCGCCGTGCTCGTGCTCTCTGAGATTCGCATGCTGCGCGACTTCGGCCTCGTAACTGTGATCGACCTTGGCGTCGCGCTGATCGGCGTCTTGGTTGTCCTTCCGGCCGTGCTGATGCTGGCCGAATCGGGCGCTCTGCGGCGCCGCTTCGATTGGATCGAACGCCAGCTCCCACCGCGCAAATCTGCCTCGTGAGTAGTCAGCCGCCGATAACGCCGAGCCCGCCAGCGAAGGCCAAGACGCGCCTGCCAGGGATCTTTCTCGTCACTGCGGTTGTCCTTCTCGTTGCTTACGTCACCTACAACACGGCGACCGGTGAGCGTGGCTCGTCGACCGGGCCCGCGGTCGGTACGGAGATGGTTCAGTTTGCTGCGCCGCTAGTCGATTCCTCGCTCGAGGGCGACGTCAACGTGACCCAGCGCGATGAGGCCAGTGGGACGAGCCGAGCTGCCTGCGACCTGCGTGGCTCGGAGATCCTCAACTCCTGCCAACTAGTGCGCGGCAATCCTGCCGCATTGGTCTTCATCAACTCCAGCCAAGGACGCTGCGCTGAAACGCTCGATCAGGTGATCCGCGCGGCGACTAAGTATCGAAAGCTGCGGGTTGCAGCCGTCGTGATCGCTGGGGAGCGATCTGAGGCGCAAAAGTTGGTTGCCGATCACCGATGGACGATCCCTGTGGCCGAGGATCGCGACGGTGCGCTCGCCAATCTCTACGGCGTTGCGGTCTGCCCTCAGATCGTCTATCTGAGGGCCGGGGGAGTAGTTGATGGCGTCAGCGTTGGCGAGGTCAGCGGCGCTGAGTTGAATTCCCGGCTGCGCGCGCTCGAAGGAGCGGGCTGAGGTGAGCGGCGAGCTCGCAGCCGAGTTCCCCGGCCTTCGCGCCGATTGGCTTAGCTGCCGGTGCGTTGATTATCGCTGCGACCCAGGCGTCGGCGAGCGGCTGGCGCTGCTGGCGAGCCGCTTCAATGGTCGTCAAGCGGTTGAGCTGCGCCAGCAGCAGATCCCTGCCGCTTACCGCAGCTTCTTTCGGCAGGTTGGGATTGACCCCGACCAGCAACCGACTCCGATTGAGCAGGCCGTGCTCGGTCGCTTGCTTAGCGGAGGCAATCTGCCGCAGGATCGGATCAGCGATGGGCTGCTGCTGGCGCTGCTTGAAACCTCCATCCCCGTGCTTGCCTTCGAGGCTAGTGCGGTCGCGCCGCCGATCATCATTCGCGGCGCCGAGCGCGGTGAACTAGTCAAAGACGTTGAGCTCGAACCAGGCGCGCTGATCTTGGCCGACGGGCAGCGGCCGCTGTGCCAACTCTTTTCCGCTCCAGAGCCGCCGCTGGCAGCGGCAGCGAAGAGTGAAAGCTTGCTGCTAGTAGCCGTCGTCGTCCCCGGCGTCAGCGAGATTGCTAGCGACGAGGCACTGACGATCGCTGCCACTGCAATAAGCGGTGACTGATCGCCCCTTCTCTGGTTAGACTTCTTCCATGGCAGCGCTTCTAATCGATCAGGGCGTAGGCAGCAATCTCGCTTTCCAGCCGCGGTTGGAGATCGACGAGTCTGCTGCGCGGCGCACACTGCGCGCCCAGATCGCTCAGCTCGACCTTCTCCTGAGCTCCGCCGTCTCCGAAGCCTTCCCAGACCGACTTGAACTGCCTCTTATTTCTCGCCGTGCTCCGCGCTTGCAGAGCCTCGGCGATCTTGAGCTACTGCGGGACAGCTTGATCGGGTCGCTGCGTCAGGCGCGAGAAGCGCTTGCTGCTCGCGAACTTGAGCGAAGCGCTGCTCGCGCGCTGCTCGAGCAGATGCTGGCCGATCCCGCCAAGCACCGTCGCCTGCGGATCGCGCAGAGCGAGCTCGGAGTCGGCGGCTGCGGCGTCTGGAGCGTGATGCCACGGCTTGGACCGATGGGACGGCTTATGGGCTGGTGGCGCGTAAAGCTCTCCTCTGGCTGCCCCTTAGCCACCTGAAAATGGGAAGGCGAAGCCGCAAGCGCGGAATCTCCGATTCACCGGGCGCGAGCAACGGCGAGCCGTCGGCGACCAAGAAGCCGCTTAAGCCCGACCCCGCTGCTCGTCGTCGTGCGCGCCTTGACGAAGCGCCAAAGCCGCCATGGGCGCCGGTGCCACTGACCGAGATCTGCATCTTCGTGGGGATCATCCTGATCGGTGTAGCGCTGCTTGGCGGCTCGCAGCGCGCGCTGCTGATTGGCTTCGGACTGACATTGATCTTGATCGCCACGATGGAGCTCTGTTTGCGCGAGCATCTCGCTGGCTATCGCTCCCATTCGGTATTGGTAGCGGCCTGCTCTGCGATTGTCTTGGCCCTGCCGTTAGCTCTTCTGACCGGCCTGTCCAAAGTGCTGCTGCTGGCCGCCGCTGCGGTCATCTTCGGCCTACTTTGGTGGCTTCTGCGTAGTCTCTTCCGTAGTCGATCAGGAGGAATGTCGTGGCGAGCATGAGTGACCCGCAGTACCCGGCGCCATCGGAGCAGGCCGCGCTAGGTGCCGTTCAGCCGATGCGGATCAGCGGGTTGCACCACGCAACACTGATCTGCAGCGACCTCGAGCGCACCACCGCGTTTTATCGCGACGTTCTGGGGTTGGCACTGGCTGACGAGGGCGTCAACGCCGACGATCCGGCGACGCGACATTTCTGGTTTACGAGCGACCCGCAGGCAGGTGGCTCTGAGCCAGCGCTGCGGCTGACCTTCCTTGAGTACCCCGAGATGGCGAAGGCGACGCAAGGAGTCGGCGGCGTCCACCACTTGGCCCTTGCGGTTGCCTCAGCGGCCGAGGTTGAGGCCTGGCGCGACTACCTGCAGCAGCGCGAGATACCGACGACGGAGAGCTTTAGCCGCGACAAGCTGCGCTCCGTTTATCTGCGCGACCCGGACGGCCAGATCATCGAGATCGTCGCGCCCGGCGAATAGCCGCGGCTCAGTTGCTCGGCAGCGCAGCAGCTAGCGCTTGGCGCTGACGTTCGGTCATCGAACCGATCGTCTTCTGCTCTGAGATCGGAATGCTCTGAAGGAGACGACGGCAGCGGGCGCGGCCCCAGCGGCGCTGGCTGGTAATCAGGTCGGAGATCGTCATCGACTGAGCCTCCCACGGCGACTCCACGACAACCTCAGCGGCCAGCGTGTCACCGGCGGCGACTCGACGTTTGAGCTCGGCCCTTGCGAGGCGCACCGTGTTGGCGCGCTCCAGTGCGCGGAGGTGCTGTGGTGCTGTGGCCGTGCTCGCAGTTTGTGTCATAGGGGCTCCTTAGCGCGCCAATCAGGCACACCGAATAGTTCTGGTCAGGACGGTTTCGTTGCGGCTGTAGGGGCCGCTTCGATCAAGTTGTAGTGGGGCTTCTAGACGACTTCGGCGGGTCACCCTACGGGCCCGACTAGCGCCTCTCACTCCCCCTCCGCGGCCACCAAGCAGCCGACTCCTCCAACCTACGAAAGAAACAGTCCAATCGTCAACAGGGTGTAAACGATTTGCGCGCTCAGAGCGTTAAATTGAGTCGATCCAGCGCCGCGAGAAACTACTTAGCGGCAGCTAGTGGTCTTCCGGTCCGGGCAGCGGGCCGTGCTCAGCCTCGAAACTTGCCTTGACCGATTCGAAGGCGGCGAGCGCGCGGTCCAGAGTCTCACGGTCATGGGTTGCCATCACGCTCGTGCGCAGCAGTGCGCCGCTCGGTGGCACTGCTGGGTGTAGGGCGGTGTTGACGAAGACACCGGCGTCGTAGAGCGCACGCCAGAGCAGCACAGCCTTCCAGTCATCGCCGACGACGACCGGGACGATCGGAGTGACGATGTTGCCGTCCACAACCCCGGGCGCGTCGAGCTGAGCAGTTGGCGAACTGAGTTGCTGGGGCGCGACGACGGCGAAGCCGAGTTGCTCCAAACCGTCGCGGAGGTAGCGGGCGTTATCGAGCACCGCTGAGAAGAGCGGCGGGCCGTCTTCAGAACGGATGATCCGCAGCGCTGCGAGCGCCGCCCCGACCGCCGCTGGCACCGCTGAGGCAGTAAAAAGATAGGCCCGCGCTGAGACGCGCAGATAGTCAATAACGTCTGCGTTTCCAGCGACAAAGCCGCCGCAGGACGCGAGCGACTTGGAGAAAGTGCCGGTCCGCAGGTCAACTTGATCTTCGACGCCAAGTAGCTCCGGCGTGCCCGAGCCGCGCGCGCCGAGGACGCCAGCACCGTGCGCATCATCGACCAGCAGGCGAGCTCCGTGGGCTGCGCAGAGGGCGGCGATTTGATCGACCGGCGCGATGTCGCCTTCCATCGAGAAGACGCCGTCGACCGCAACGAGAATGCCGCCGCCGTCACCGGCCGCGCGCTCCAATGCGCGCTCAAGTTTGTCGATCCGGTTGTGGCGGAAGGCGCGGAGCTTGGCCTTCGATTGGATGCAGCCGTCAAGAATCGAGGCGTGGTCTCCGGAGTCGGCGATTACCGTGTCGCCAGGCCCAAGGATCGTTCCAATCGTTCCGAGGTTGGTCTGGTGGCCGGTCGTGAAGACGAGCGCGTCCTCGGCCCCGATCCACTCGGCAATCTCTCGCTCCAGCTCGATGTGCAGTGGGATCGTCCCGTTCAGTAGGCGCGAGCCGGTCAGTCCGGTGCCGTAGGTCTCGAGCGCCTCACGGGCGCCGTCGAGCACGCGCTCGTCGCCGGTCAGGCCGAGGTAGTTGTTGGAGCCGAGCATGATTCGCTCGGCGCCTTCCATCGTGACGACCGGCCGCGCCGGCCCGTCGAGCAGGCGGAAATAGGGCAGCAGATCAGCATCTCGCGCAGCGCGCAGCTGTTCCTCGCGTTCGTGGCCGCGGACTTTGGCGAAAAGATCAACTCGAGTGGTGGACATATAGGCTGCTGGCAATGAGCGTAGAGATCAGGCCGGTTGAAACGACGTCTGAGCGTAAGGAGTTTCTCAACTTTCCCTACCGTCTTTACGCCAAGGAGTCTAACTGGGTTGCGCCGCTTAGGTTCGAGCGCGCCCAGCACATCGACCCCAAACACAACCCATTCTTCGAGCACGCCGAGGTTCAGCTGTTCCTCGCCTACCGAGACGGGCACGTAGTCGGCCGCATTTCGGCTCACGTTGACGACAATCTGAACGAGTTTCAGGACAACGCTTGGGGGCTCTTCGGCTTCTTCGAATGCGAGGACGACGGAGAGGCAGCAGCAGCCTTGATCGATGCCGCAGCCGAGTGGAACCGCGAGCGTGGGCGCGACCGAATTGTTGGCCCGATGAGCTTCTCGACCAACGATGAGTGTGGACTGCTGATCGAAGGCTACGAACTGACGCCAATCATCCTCACCGAGTGGCACTTCCCTTACTACCGCAAGTTGCTCGAAGAGGCCTGCGGGCTGCGTAAGGCGATGGACACGCTGATGTGGGATCTGCACATCAGCGGCAAGGCCGATGTTCACCCAGCGATTTGGGAGATGGCGGGGAAGGTTGAGAGCGAGCACGGGATCATCTGCCGGCCGATGCGCAAGAAGGAACTGCAAGCCGAAGTCGGCCGCTTCCTTGAGGTCTATAACGAAGCCTGGGAGCGAAACTGGGGCTTTGTGCCGCTGAATGAGAAAGAGGCCCGTGCCTACGCTGACAATCTCAAGTTTGTGCTTGATGAGAACTGGGCGATGATCGCCGAGAAGGCCGACACCGGCGAGGTCGTTGGCGCTGCCCTCACGCTGCCCGACTTCAACCAAGCGATCAAGGCCGCGGGTAATGGCCGTCTACTTCCATTCGGTTGGCTGAAGATTCTGCGTGCGCGCAAGAAGATCGATCGCGTTCGCGTCTTCGCGCTCGGCGTTAAGCGCGAATACCAGCACGCTGGTGTCGCGGCGCGGCTCTATGAGATGCATTACGAGTCGGCCGAGTCAACGCCGCAGGGCGGCGGCGAAACCGGCTGGATTCTGGAGACGAATGAGGCAATGAACCGCGGCATGGAGGGGATGGGCGGAACCGTCACGCGGCGCTACCGCTTCTACGAACGGCTGCTAGTTGAAGGCGCCGAACCATCGCTTCCTGACGCCGAGGCATTCCCCTGGCGCACAGATACTTCCCACAGCGGCGCCAACGAAGCTACTCTTGCCGCTGATGATGCTTGACACCGGAACAGCCAGCAGCGAACAGGGCGAGCTCGACGAGGAGGTTGACGCCGTCGTCGTCAACGAGCCGCGGCTGATGCCAGCGCGCCGCAGCGCGGCTGAGCTGGTCGCCACGCAGGCCGCCGTTGTTGGTGGCTCATTCGTCGCCGGCGCCGTCGTTTGCGCAGTTGTTGCGCGCCGTCGCGGCGGCAAGGCTGCGCGCCGGCGCAAGCGTTCAGGCCAGAGCACGATCGCCGCTTCGCGCTCATTTCTGGTCGACGTACACATGCTGCAGCGCTGAGCCGAAGGGCCCGCCCGTGCGCGCGCTAGGGGTTGGTCTGGGGGCCGAGCCCTTCGCCGGGTAGAAACTCGTTCGTGAACGCCTGCGCGCTGTCGACTGGCCTTGCCAGCAGCTCGTTGCGCTTCATCCAGTCGGCGAAGATTTGCCACTGGCTTGGCTCCTGCCACCCGAACGGTTTACGCACCGCGGGGAAGAGGATCGGCAGCGTTGCCGCGACGGTCGCTGCTGCATCGCGCTTGCTCAGCTTCGGGGCCGCCGCGCGTAGAGCCTTGATGCCGGCAGCAGGGTTCGCTCTGGCGGCTTTGGTTCCGCGCTGCAGCGCGCCGATGAAGCGACGGATCATTGCGCCATTGCGTGAGACAGTTTCGTTACGTGCGACCAGTACGAGCTCGTCGTAGGGAGGAATGCCGGCGCGGTCTACCGGCATGATCCGTGGCTGCTTCTTGTTCAGCCGCAGCTGGACCCCCTCGATGTTCCAGAACGCCCCGAGCGTCGCGTCAACGCGGCGCGAGAGCATCGCTGGGACGAGGTTAAAACCAACGTCGACCTTCTTGATCGAGGTTGTGTCCACGCCGGCGGCCGAGAGGATCTGGTCAAGAAAGGCGTCCTGGTACGGGAGCCCAGCGGTGCCGATTTTGGCGCCCTCAAGCTTGCGCGGGTCAACGGTCTTGTCATTAGCGCTCATCAGCGACGTCAGCGGCCGCTGCGCGATCGCGCCGACGGCGAGGATCGCGGCCCCCTTGTCCCGCGCGATCAGCACTTCCGGCTCGTAGGAGATCGCAAGCTCGGCTCCGCCGCTCGCCAGCAACTTCAGCGGCTGAGAGGGATCGGTTGGAGTGATCAGCTCAACGTCAAGTCCGACTTTGGCGAATTCGCCGCTCGCTTGCGCGCTGTAGATGCCAACGTGATTGGCGTTCGGCAGATAGTCGAGAACTACACGAACGGGTTGCTGTGTAGGGCTCGTGACAACGTCGGTCTTAGCGCCGCAGGCGGTTAGCGTTGCGGCCGCGGCGAGCGTTGCGGCGATGGAGAGTGGTCTGATCATCGAGCAGTTCTACTTATCCACGATAACGCCGCTGAATGATGTTGCCTTGCGCAAAAGCTCCCGCCTGCTACCGTTCGAAGGGTCAATGTCGCGCATAAGCGCGATTAAAGTAGTGCCAGCGCCCGCACGATTGCCTCACAGCATCTCCGCGAGTAAGCAGCACACAAAGCCGCGGAGGTTATTTCGATGGCAACTGGAACAGTTAAGTGGTTTAGTGATGAAAAGGGCTTCGGGTTTATTACGCCTGATGAAGCCGGTAAGGATCTGTTCGTGCACCACTCAGCGATCATGGGCGAGGGCTACAAGTCCCTTGCCGAAGGCGCAAAGGTGGAGTTCGAATCAGAAGAGGGCCCTAAGGGTCCGAGCGCTAAGGACGTGCGCACGATCTAAG